>NZ_NXBD01000015.1:0-172181 GCF_002383965.1 Campylobacter sp. 110
TAAGATTATATTTTCGCCACCCAAAAAAGATTTTTAAGAAAAACAATGCCTAAAATTTCAATCATCTTGCCAACTTTTAATGTAGAAAAATATATAGCCAAAGCTTTAGAAAGTTGTATCAATCAAAGTTTTAAAGATATAGAAATAATTGTAGTGGATGATTGTGGGAGTGATAAAAGTATAGATATAGCTAAAGAATATGCCAAAAAAGATGAAAGAATAAAAATAATTCACAATGAAGAAAATTTGGGTACTTTTGCAGCAAGAAATAATGGTGTTAAACATTCAAATGGTGAGTATTTGATGTTTTTAGATCCTGATGATTTTTTAGAGCTTGAGGCTTGTGAAAAATTAATACTTTTAATAAATACTTATAAAATATGCCAATTTTCTTTTACTCAGATTAGTAATGGAATTAAATTAAAATCAGTATTTAAAGATACACTTAAAAATTTAAAAGAATTTAAAGGAATTTATTGGAATATCTGGACTCTGTTTGTAAAAAAGGATTTTTATTTAAAATCCCTAGAAGAACTTTTTTTGATAGATAAAAAACTCCTTGTAGCCGAAGATATGCTTGCGGTTTTTTTCTTGATAAACAATTTAAAAGATGATGAATACTTGCAAGTTGATTTGCATTTGTATAATTATGTAGATAATTCTTTTTCGATTACTAAGCGACAAAAAAATAAAGAGAAAATTCAGGAATGTTTGGATGATTATTTTTATATTTTAAAATATATAAAAGAAAATAAAATTCTTAAAGAAAATTTAAAGTCATATGTTTTGATTTATTTGCAAATTGATATTTTAAAATTTTTATTTAATAATAAAAAAATAAATTATTTTAAATATAAATTACTAAAAAAAATGTATAAATTGAAAATGCTATTTTTAAAACTTAATTTCTCCAAGAAATTTTTTTATTTTTGATGGTATCTAAATAAATTTGATGATTGCTTTCAAGCATTTTTTTGCTATTTTCTTCGTGATAAATATGATAAGCAATAGCTTTAAATTTTAAGCGTCTAAAAATACCTTTATTAAATAAAAATCTAGCCACAAATTCACTATCTTCTCTACCCCAACCAATAAAATTTTCATTAAAACCATCAAGTTCATCAAAATCAGCTTTAAAAAAACTCATATTGCAACCCCTAATACCTTTAATAAGTGTGGTTTTTTTAAAGATTTTTTCATCTTTTTTTGAAAAAATGTAAAGTATTTTAGCTAAAAAAGAATTTTTAGAACTTTTAAAATCTTTTTTATTAAAAACTATGCGATAATCATCTTTGTTTAAAATTTCTTCGCTTTCTTTTTCATTTAAAATTACTCTTGAACCTTGTAAAAAAAGTCTTCTTTGTGCAAATTCTAAATGTTCTTTTATGAAATTTTTTTCCAAAATCATATCACCATCAATAACTATAATATATTCACTCAAGGAATTTTTAATTGCTCCGTTGCGACTTTTACTAAGCCTAAACCCTTCATCTTCTTGCCAAATGTGTTTTAAAGAGCAAGGAAAATTTTTTTGATATTTTTCAATAAGCCTTGCTGTATCTTCTTTGCTACCATCATCTGCGATTAAAACTTCATTGGGTAAAAAGGTTAGATTTTTAACACTATCAAGCACTAATTTAAGGCGTTCTTTTTGATTATAGGTTGTTATTATTAAAGCACAAGTTTTTGGCTTTTGCTTTTGAAGTTCATATAATTTCATATATTTAAAAAAAGTCCCTAAGGCATTGCAAACGCTGATGGTAAAGCCTTCATAACCATACAAAAAGCCATTTTTTAAAAAATAATTTCTAAAAAAAGTCCAAAAAGCTCTTAAATTTGCTTTTAAAACACCACTTTTTTTGTGTATATTTTGTTTTGCCCAAAGGCTTGAGTAATACTGCATTTTATCAATTAAGTGAGAAATATCTCTAAAAGCATAATGCCTTAATCCATTTTTAAGATGAATTTTTTTAACATTACTTGGTAAAACAAGGCTTTCGTGTACTAAATTATCATTAAAACGAGTGAAATTTTTATTAAAAATTCTTAAAACATAATCAGGCCACCAGCCACATGCTTTTATCCATTCGCCTTTATAGAGATTTTTACGACCAAGTGCGATGATATCTTCTTTTTTAAATTCTAAGTTTTTAAGTTCGTTAATACACTCATTTTCAAGCACTTCATCAGCATCAATGCTTAAAATCCAATCATTTTTTGCATAACTTAAAGCAAGGTTTTTTAAGGCTCCAAAGCCTATAAAAGCACTGTGATAAATGTGCAAATTAGCAAAATCTTTTTTAAATTCATTAGCTATATTTAGGGTATTATCACTACTTTCATTGTTAAGTAAAATAATTTCATCAAAATCTTTTAAAGAATTTAAGCACTCAAGCAAGGTTTGCTCTGCATTTTTTATGATGATAATAACGCTTATTTGCTTTAGATTCATTTTGCATCCTTGTAAATTTCCTTATCATAACTAGCAAAGCGTCTATGAAAAAAAAAGTATTCCCAAGGTCTTTTTTTAATCATTTCTTCGCAACTTTGTGCTTGATAAAGTGTCAGTTCTTCTAAGCTTGCATTTTGAGAATCTTTTGCTTTAAAAAACTCTATGCAAAATTTACCATCTTCTTTATAGGCATAAACAGGGATGATCAAAGCATTGCTTCTTTGTGCGATAAGGCTTGCTCCCATTTGATAATTCACTTCTTTGTTAAAAAATTTTAATCTTACGCTTTCTTTTTCTACGCAGTCTTGATCAGTTAAAATTCCCAAAGCTCGCCCTTTTTTTAGGGCACTTAGCATTTGTCTTATACCGCCTTTTTTGTCAATAAGCTCTATGTCAAATTGAGTACGACTTTGGCTTAAAATTTCATACATAATTTCACTTTTTAACTTTTTTCCCACTATGGAAATCGCACCATATTTAGCCGCATAAGCAAGGCTTAAAATTTCCCAGTTTCCATAGTGTGCAGTTGTGAAGATAATAGGACGATTTAAAGCTAGAGCATCTATAAGAAAATTTTCATTGATAAAATTTACTTTATTGAGAATTTTTTCTTTAGTGGTGTTTTGATTTTGCAAACAATCAATCCCAAATTGAGCAAAGTTTTCATAAATTTTTAAAGACAATTTATCGCGTTCTTTTTGAGTGTATTGAGGAAAACAGATTTGCAAATTTGTATCGATGATTTTGCGGTGTTTTTTGTTAAGATGAAAAGTGATTCTTGCTACAATCAAAGCTAAAAAATGCAAGATACACTCAGGCATAAAAGTAATAAAAAATTTCAAAATATAATAAAGACTAAGATATATTCTATCGCTATTTTTCATTAAGTAAGCCTTTGGCAAGTTTGAAGATATCTTCTTCTTCTATACGCGTGATACAAAAATCACTTTTATCGATATGCTTGGCATTTTGAATTTTTTTACCTGTATCAATGATTTTATTGATATGAGTTTTAAAAGCATTACGGTAGCTTGGCGTTGCGCCAAAGATGGTTATAGAAGGCCTATTTAAAGCAAAGGCTAGATGCGTTGGGCCGCTATCATTTCCTATGATTAAATCCATGGATTTTGTAAAAACTATCAATTCTTCAAGACTAAATTTAGGAGCTATTTCTATATTGTCTTGACTTATAGCACCTAGCTCTATGACTTCTTTAGCAAATTCATATTCTTTAAGATTGCCCCAGCCTAAGAAAATTTTTATTTCAGGAAATTCTTTGATGATGAGTTTGCAAAGTAGTGCAAGCTTGGTTTTAGGATAGATTTTATTTTCTTCACTTGAACCCACATGGATGAGTATGTTTTTTTTATTTTTTGTAAGTTGCATTTTTTCGCTTAAGAGTTGTTTTAATTTTTCATCCACGCTAAAAACATCTTCTTTAAAAGCTAGATCTTTAGGATCAAAATACTTATTCAGCATGAAAGAAGTTAGACCCAGATATCTTACAAAAACATTTTCATTATAATCTATGTTTAATTTTTGATTGTAAAAATTATGCGCAAAGCTTTCTTTAAGGCTGTTTTTATCAAAACCAAAATTATTTCTACTTAAAATTCTACTTACAATAGCCGATTTTACAAGCCCTTGAAGATCCATAACCGCATTATAATTATTTTTTCTAGCCTCTAAAAGTATTTTTAAACTTTGAATGATTTTTTTGTCCTTTAGAGGCAAAGCATAAAGTTTATCGATTAGAGGATGATTTTTGAGTATGCCTTCAAATTTTTCATCCACAAACCAATGAATTTCTATATCTTTTTTAAATTTTTTGATAAATTGTAAAACCACAGCACTTTGGATAATATCCCCAAGGGCTGATAAACGAATGATTGCTATTTTCATTAAAACCTAAAATTTTTAAATTTTTGCTATGATTTTAGCAAAATTATTTGAAAAAAGGTTAAAAATGATGAAAAATGAAGGTTATATTTGCATTTTTGATTGTGAAAGCATCCCAGATACGGATTTAATTCGCAAAACTTTGGCTTTTGAAGGAGAAGATTTAGAAGTAAGCTTAAAAGCGCTAGAGTGGCAAAAAGAGCAAAGCGGAAGTGAGTTTTTACCCTTGCCTTATCATAAGATCGTAAGCATTTGCGCAGTTATTAGCGATCATTATGGAAAATTTATAAAAGTAAATAAAATCGATGGAGAAAATGAAAAAGAAATGATCCATAATTTTTTTGCTTTCATTGAAAAATACGAGCCGAAATTAGTCAGTTTTAATGGTAAAAATTATGATATGCCTTTACTTGTTTTAAGGGCTTTAAAATACAATATCAAAGCGGCTAATTATCTTGATACACAAAGTGATAAGTGGAATAATTATAAAACTAGATTTTCAGAATTAAAACATTGTGATTTGTTTGAAAGTTTTGGTTCGACAAGGGGTTTAAAGCTTGATACGATTTGTGCTATGGCAGATTTACCAGGTAAATACGATGTGCATGGCGATGAGGTGATGAAGCTTTATTATGAAGATAAGATTGAAAAAATTCACGAATATTGTGAAAGTGATGTTTTAAACACCTATATGCTTTTTTTAAAATACGAATTGATCAAGGGTAATGTAAGCGATGAGGATTATGCTTATTTTTTAAATTCTATGAGTGAATTTTTAAAAGCAAAAAAAGCAAATCGTGCCTATGTGGAAATTTTTTGTAAAGCTTGTGAAAATGAAATTTCTAAGATGAAAATTTAATCGTTAAAATAAATATATTAAAATTGATTTTTAATTTTAAATCATCGAGGTAAAAAATGAAAATTCTTATTAGCGGTGGTGCAGGTTACATCGGCTCTCATACTTTAAGACAATTTTTAAAAACAGATCATGAAATTTGTGTTTTAGATAATCTTTCTAAGGGTTCTAAAATCGCAATAGAAGATTTGCAAAAAATAAGAGCTTTTAAATTTTTCGAACAAGATTTAAGTGATTTTCAAGGCGTAAAAGCATTGTTTGAGAGAGAAAAATTTGACGCTATTGTGCATTTTGCAGCAAGCATTGAAGTTTTTGAAAGTATGCAAAATCCTTTAAAATATTATATGAACAACACTGTTAATACGACAAATCTCATCGAAACTTGTTTGCAAACTGGAGTAAATAAATTTATATTTTCTTCAACGGCAGCCACTTATGGCGAACCACAAACTCCTGTTGTGAGCGAAACAAGTCCTTTAGCGCCTATTAATCCTTATGGGCGTAGTAAGCTTATGAGTGAAGAGGTTTTGCGTGATGCAAGTATGGCAAATCCTGAATTTAAGCATTGTATTTTAAGATATTTTAATGTTGCAGGCGCTTGTATGGATTATACTTTAGGACAACGCTATCCAAAAGCGACTTTGCTTATAAAAGTTGCAGCTGAATGTGCCGCAGGAAAACGTGATAAACTTTTCATATTTGGCGATGATTATGATACAAAAGATGGTACTTGCATAAGAGATTTTATCCATGTAGATGATATTTCAAGTGCGCATTTAGCGGCTTTGGATTATTTACAAGAGAATGAAAGTAATGTTTTTAATGTAGGTTATGGGCATGGTTTTAGTGTAAAAGAAGTGATTGAAGCGATGAAAAGAGTAAGTGGGGTGGATTTTAAAGTCGAGCTTGCCCCACGCCGCGCGGGCGATCCTTCGGTTTTAATTTCTGATGCAAGCAGGATTAGAAATCTTACTTCTTGGCAGCCTAAATTTGATGATTTGGAGCTTATTTGTAAATCTGCTTTTGATTGGGAAAAACAGTGCTAAAAAAACTTTTTTTTATTTTAAGTAAGGAAGATAAAATTTTTTTATTTTTCTTGCTTGTTTTTTCAATATTTGTTTCTTTTGTAGAAACTTTTGCAATTTCTTTAGTAATGCCTTTTATCACTTTGGCTAGTGATTTTTCTTATTTTGATCGTAATAAATATTTAATCAGCCTAAAAGAATATCTTAATATCCCTGTTTTTGAAATCATTGTTTATTTTGGAGTGGGGCTTATTGTTTTTTATGTGTTTAGAGCTTTGTTAAATGCGTATTATTTTCATCTTTTGGCAAGATTTTCTAAAGGGCGTTATCATGCGATCGCTTATAAGGTTTTTTCTAAATTTTTAAATATTAATTATGAAAAATTTACTCAAAAAAATCAATCTGAAATTTTAAAGTCTATTACAGGAGAAGTTTATAATCTAAGTACTATGATTTCATCATTTTTGCTTTTGATGAGTGAAATTTTTGTAGTGCTTTTGCTTTATGCTTTAATGCTTTTGATTAATTATAAAATCACTTTATTTTTAAGTATTTTTATGGTGTTAAATGCCTTTATTTTAGTGAAAATTTTAAGCCCTATCATTAAAAAAGCAGGAGTAAGACGCGAAGAAGCGATGAAAAATTTCTTTGAAATTTTAAATACAAATTTAAATAATTTCAAATTTATTAAGCTTAAAACCAAAGAAGATGGAGTATTAAGTCTTTTTAAAGCGCAAAGTGAAGCTTTTTCTAAAGCAAATATTACCAACGAAAGCGTAGCTGCGGTGCCTAGAATTTATCTTGAAGGAATAGGTTTTTGTGTACTTGTTTTTATCGTGGTATTTTTGGTGTTGAAAAATGAAAGTGATATTTCAGGTATTTTATCCACGATTTCTATTTTTGTTTTAGCACTTTATCGCTTAATGCCAAGTGCAAATCGTATTATTACAAGTTATCATGATTTGCTTTATTATCATTCTTCTTTGGATATTATTTATCAAAATTTAAGACAAGAAGAAGAAAATTTGGGCGAGGAAAAATTAAGCTTTAATCAAGAGCTTAAAATTTGCAACCTTAGCTTTGGTTATGAGGGAAAAAAATATTTATTTAAAAATCTTAACTTAAACATTAAAAAAGGCGAAAAAATCGCTTTTATAGGGGAGAGTGGTTGCGGAAAAAGTACCTTAGTAGATCTTATCATAGGACTTTTAAAACCAAAAGAAGGGCAAATTTTAATTGATGAGCAAGAATTAAATGCAAATAATACAAAAAATTATCGCCAAAAAATAGGCTATATCCCGCAAAATATCTATCTTTTTAATGACAGCATTGCTAAAAATATCAGCTTTGGAGATGAAGTAGATGAAGAAAAACTTCAAAGGGTGATTAAGCAAGCTAATTTAGAACATTTTGTGAAAAATTTACCCCAAGGAGTGCAAACAAAAGTGGGTGATGGGGGGAGTAATTTAAGCGGGGGACAAAAACAACGCATAGCTATAGCAAGAGCTTTATATTTAGAGCCTGAAATTTTAGTTCTTGATGAGGCTACTTCTGCGCTTGATACTGAAAGCGAAGCAAGGATTATGGATGAAATTTATAAGATTTCTAAAGACAAAACCATGATTATTATCGCGCATCGTCTTTCAACCATCACGCGTTGTAATAGCATCTATCGTTTAGAACATGGCAAACTTTTTAAGAAGGATAAAAAGTGAAAATAACTTTTATCATAGCCACTTTAAATTCAGGAGGCGCTGAGCGTGTTTTAGTAACCTTAGCTAATGCACTTTGCAAAGAGCATGAAGTAAGTATCATCAAATTTCATGCAGGAGAATCTTTTTATAAGCTTGAAAATGAAGTTAAAGTTACAAGTTTAGAACAATTTAGATTTGATACGCTTTATCATAAAATCGCAAGTCGTTTTAAGAAATTTTTTGCTTTAAGAAAGGCTTTGAAAGAAAGTAAGGCTGATGTTTTTATTTCTTTTTTGGATACGACTAATATTGCTTGTATTGCTGCGAAAATAGGGTTTAAAACTCCACTCATTATAACTGAGCATAGCAATGAAGCGTATTTAAAACCTAAAATTTGGCGTTTTTTAAGAAGGGTAAGCTATCCTTTTTGTGATGCTTTAAGTGTGCTTGGAAGCAGTGATAAGGTGTATTATGAAAGATTTGTAAAAAGGGTTAGGCTTTTATTAAATCCTTGTCATTTTAGTGATGAAATTCCTTTTGATTCTAGTTTTGAAAAGGAAAATTTGGTTCTTTTTATAGGGCGTTTAGATCACAACAAAAACCCTGTAATGTTTTTAAAAGCTATAGCGCATTTGGATAAAAATTTGCAAGAAAATTATAAATTTGTTATAGCAGGAGATGGAGAGTTAAGGCAAGAACTTGAATACAAGGTAAAATCTTTAGGAATAAAAGTTGATTTTTTAGGACGAGTTGAAAATGTCAAGACTCTTTATGAAAAAGCAAAAGTGCTTTGTCTTTGTTCTTTTGTAGAGGGTTTGCCAACGGTTTTAATTGAAAGTTTGTATTTTGAGGTTTGTAGAATTTCAAGTTCTTATTATAATGGTGCTAAGGATTTAATTAAAGATAATCATGATGGGCTTTTGATAGGTTGTGATGATGAAATAGCACTTGCTAAAAAACTTGAACTTGTTTTAAATGATGAAAATTTTAGAAAAGAACTTGTAAATAATGCCAAACAAAGGTGTAAAGACTTTGAAATTTCTCATATCAAAGAAGAATGGCTTAAGCTTATAGCTGAGGTTAAAAATGCCTAAACTTTCTGTTATAGTACCAACTTTTAATCGTCAAGTTTTGTTAGAAAAGGCTATTAAAAGCATACAAAATCAAGATTTTAAAGATTTAGAAATTATTGTAAGTGATGATAATTCTAGCGATGATACTAAAAGTGTAGTGCAAAATTTACAAAAAGATGATGATCGCATTAAGTATTTTTTAAATCAAAATTACAAACAGGGTCCAAATGGCAATAAAAATAATGGCTTGGATAAAGCAAGTGGTGAATTTATAACCTTTTTAGATGATGATGATGAGCTTTTACCCTATGCTTTGGGTGTTTTAATGCAAAAAGTAGATGAGGGTTATTCTCATGTTTTTGGAAATTGCCTTATAGAAAAAGAAGGAATTTTAAGTGATGAGTTTAGCGGTAAAGGTTTGCAAAAAGAGGATGAAATTTCTAAGAAAGATTTTTTAATGCAGCGTTTTAGTGGGGAATTTTTTTCTGTTTTTAAGGCTTCTTTGCTTAAAAATAAGCGTTTTAACGAGGAATTTTATGGCAACGAAGCTACGCTTTGGGTGAATTTATACGAAGAAAAAAGTTTTTATATCCATAAAGCTTTTAGAATTTATCGTGTTTTTAGAAAAGATAGTGTCACGCTAGGAGCGAGTAAAAATGCTCATAGGGTGCATTTGGGGTATTTAGAGCTTGCGAAAATTTTAGAAAATGAGTTAAAAGCTTCTGGGGATGATGATTATAGAAAAACTTGTGCGAGTTATTATAAAATGGGAGCGTATTATGCAAAATTAAGTGCAAATTATAAAGCACTTTATCATTGTTTGTTTAAAAGTTTGAGCATTAAAATCAATGCTCCTGCTTTGATATTACTTACTTTAAGTATAATTCCAAGTAAAATGATTGAAAAACTATCAAAAATTCGGGTGGCTTTATGCAAAAATTAGCGATTTTTATTTATTCTTTAGGAAGTGGGGGTGCTGAAAGAGTAGTGGCAACTTTACTTCCGATTTTAAGTTTGAAATTTGAAGTGCATTTGATTTTAATGAATGATAAAATTTCTTATGAAATTTCTGAATGCAAAATCCATTTTTTAGAGCGTTCAAAACCTAGTGAAAATCCTATTTTAAAATTTTTAAAACTTCCTTTTTTAGCTTTAAAATATAAAAAACTTTGCCAAAAATTAAATATCGATACAGAATTTGTTTTTTTAAATAGGCCTAATTATATTGCATTGATGGCAAAAATATTTGGCAACAAAACTCGCCTTGTAATCAACGAATGTACCACTCCAAGCGTGATGTATGCTAAAAACAATTTCAATTCTTTAGCCAATAAACTTTTGATTACTTTGCTTTACCCAAGGGCTGATTTGATTTTGCCTAATTCTAAGGGAAATTTAGAAGATTTATTGTGTAATTTTAAAATTGACAAAGCAAAATGTGAAATTTTATACAATGCTATAGATTTGGAAAAAATAGAACAAAAAGCACTTGAAGATATAAGCTTAAAGGATAAATTTATTTTAAGCGTGGGAAGGCTTGATGAGGGTAAAAATCATGCCTTGCTTATCCGTGCTTATGCGAGATTAAAAACAGATTTAAAGCTTGTGATTTTAGGCGAGGGAGTGCTAAAAGATGAGCTTTTGGCTTTGATTAAAGACTTGAATTTAGAAGATAAAGTTTTGCTTTTGGGCTTTGATAATAATCCTTACAAATATATGTCTAAGTGTGAATTTTTTGCTTTTGCTTCTGTGTTTGAGGGTTTTTCAAATGTTTTAATCGAAAGTCTAGCTTGTGGCTGTGCGGTGGTTTGCACTGATCATAGAAGTGGTGCAAGAGAGCTTTTTGGAGATGATGAATTTGGACTTTTAGTAGAAGTAAATAATGAAAATTCTATGTTTATGGGCTTAAAAACAATGCTCGAGGATGAAAATTTAAGAAAAGCTTATAAGAAAAAGGCCAAGGATAGGGCTCTTGATTTTGATAAAGCAAAAATCGCACGCAATGCTTTAAAATATTTATTAGGATAAGATATGTTAAAAAAAGAATACTTTAAAAACCCAACTTTTATTTTATTGGCTTTTATAATTTTAGCGTATGTCTTTAGTGTTTTATGTAGGTTTTATTGGATTTTTTGGGCAAGTGAGTTTAATGAATATTTTTTCAATAACGAGCTTATGATTATCTCAAATGATGGATATGCTTTTGCAGAGGGTGCAAGAGATATGATAGCGGGTTTTCATCAACCTAATGATTTGAGTTATTATGGTTCTTCGCTTTCAACGCTCACATATTGGTTTTATAAAATAACTCCTTTTTCTTTAGAAAGCATTTTTATATATATCAGTACTTTTTTATCTTCTTTGGTGGTTATACCTTTGATTTTGATTGCTAATGAATACAAACGCCCTTTAATGGGGTTTGTTGCAGCATTGCTAGCCAGTATAGCTAATAGCTATTATAATCGCACGATGAGCGGATATTATGATACTGATATGCTTGTTATAGTTCTTGCAATGATGATAGTTTTCTTTATGATAAGGCTGATTTTGAAAAAAGATTTATTATCTTTAATAGCACTGCCTTTGTTTGTAGGAATTTATCTTTGGTGGTATCCATCAAGCTATACTTTAAATGTTGCTTTACTAGGACTTTTCTTTATTTATACCTTGGTTTTTCATATAAAAGAAAAAACGCTTTATATGGCTATTATCCTAGCCTCTATCACGCTTTCAAATATAGCTTGGTTTTATCAAAGCGCCATCATTGTCATACTTTTTAGTCTTTTTGTTTTGCAAAATAAGCGTTTTAGCTTTGCTTTGCTTGGAATTTTAGGTTTGGCAACTTTGGTATTTTTGATACTAAGCGGTGGAATTGATCCTATACTCTATCAACTTAAATTTTATATTTTTAGAAGTGATGAGAGTGCAAATTTGGCTCAAGGTTTTATGTATTTTAATGTAAATCAAACCATACAAGAGGTAGAAAGTATAGATTTAAGTATTTTTATGCAAAGGATTAGCGGAAGCGAGCTTGTATTTTTTGTATCTTTAATCGGCTTTATTTTCCTTGTTAGAAAACATAAAAGTATGATTTTAGCTTTGCCGATGTTAGCTTTAGGATTTTTAGCACTTAAGAGTGGACTTCGTTTTACTATTTATGCAGTACCTGTTTTAGCACTTGGATTTGGTTTTTTAATGAGTCTTTTGCAAGAAAGAAAACAAAAAAACAATAATACCTATTGGTGGGCCAATATAGGCGTTTTTATTTTTACTTTTTTAAGTTTAATTCCTATGTTCTATCATATCAACAATTATAAAGCACCAACTGTTTTTTCTCAAAATGAGGCTACGAAATTAGATGAGCTTAAAAAAATTGCACAAAGAGAAGATTATGTAGTAGCTTGGTGGGATTATGGATATCCTATTAGGTATTACAGCGATGTTAAAACTTTGGCTGATGGGGGTAAGCATTTAGGCAAGGATAATTTTTTCCCATCTTTTGTTCTAAGTAAAGATCAAGTGGCTGCTGCAAATATGGCAAGACTTAGTGTAGAATACACAGAAAAAAGTTTTTACGCCCCTTTAAATGATATTTTAAAAAATGATCTTTTACAAGCTATGATGAAAGATTATAATCAAAATAATGTGGATTTGTTTTTAGCTTTGCTTTCCAAGCCTGATTTTAAAATCAATACACCAAAAACACGCGATGTGTATATCTATATGCCAGCTAGAATGTCTTTGATTTTTTCAACTGTGGCTAGTTTTTCTTTTGTGGATTTGGGGACAGGTGAGATAAATAAACCTTTTACTTTTAGTGCAGCTTATCCACTTGATGTTAAAAATGGAGAAATTTATCTTAGCAATGGTATTGTATTAAGTGATGATTTTAGAAGTTTTAAAATAAATAATAGTACTATATCTGTAAATAGTATCATAGAGATTAATTCTATCAAACAAGGTGAATATAAAATCACTCCTATTGATGATACGGCTCAATTTTATATTTTTTATCTTAAAGATAGCACCATACCTTATGCTCAGTTTATTTTAATGGATAAAACCATGTTTAATAGTGCTTATGTGCAAATGTTTTTTCTTGGAAATTATGATAAAAATTTGTATGATTTAGTGATTAATGCTAGAGATGCAAAAGTTTTTAAACTCAAATTTTAAAGGTTTTTACAATGAGAGTAGGCTTTTTAACTCACGCAGGAGCAAGTATATATCATTTTAGATTGCCTATAATTAAAGCTTTGATTGCAAGAGGAGATGAGGTTTTTGTCATAGTGCCACAAGATGAATACACGCAAAAACTTAGAGATCTTGGCTTAAAAGTAATTGTTTATGAGCTTTCAAGAGTTAGTTTAAATCCTTTTGTGGTTTTAAAGAATTTTTTTTATCTTGCTAAGGTTTTGAAAAATTTAAATCTTGATTTTATTCAAAGTGGAGCTCATAAGAGCAATACCTTTGGTTTAATAGCTGCAAAATATGCCAAAATTCCTTATAAAATCGGTCTTGTTGAGGGACTTGGATCTTTTTATATAGATCAAGGTTTTAAGGCAAATTTAGTGCGTTTTGTTATCAATACTCTTTATAAACTTAGCTTTAAAATCGCTGATTCTTTCATCTTTGTAAATCAAGCTAATGCGGATTTTATGCGAAATTTAGGACTTAAGGAAAATAAAATTTGCGTGATTAAATCCGTGGGTATCAATCTTAAAAAATTCTTTCCTATGAGAGTGGAGCAAGAAGCTAAAAAAGCTTTTTGGCAAAATTTAAAAATTGATGAAAAGCCTATTGTTTTGATGATAGCTAGGGCTTTGTGGCATAAAGGTGTAAAAGAATTTTATGAAAGTGCTACTATGCTAAAAGACAAAGCAAATTTTGTTTTAGTGGGCGGAAGAGATGAAAATCCTTCTTGTGCAAGTTTGGAGTTTTTAAACTCTGGCGTGGTGCATTATTTGGGTGGTAGAAGTGATATAGTCGAGCTTTTGCAAAATTGTGATATTTTTGTTTTGCCAAGCTATAAAGAAGGATTTCCAGTAAGTGTTTTAGAGGCGAAAGCTTGTGGCAAAGTTATTGTAGTAAGTGATTGTGAGGGTTGTGTAGAGGCTATTTCTAATGCTTATGATGGACTTTGGGCAAAAACAAAAAATGCTAAAGATTTAAGCGAAAAAATTTCACTTTTATTAGAAGATGAAAAATTAAGATTAAATTTAGCTAAAAATGCCGCCCAAGATGCTTTACAATACGATGAAAATGTTATCGCGCAGCGTTATTTAGAACTTTATGATAGGGCGATTAAAAATGTATGAGAAATGGATAAAAAGAATTTTTGATTTTGTTTTGGCTTTGTTTCTTTTGGTGCTTTTTTCGCCTCTTATTTTAATCACTGCTTTGCTTTTAAAAATAACTCAAGGAAATGTGATTTTTACCCAAAATCGCCCCGGGTTAGATGAAAAAATTTTTAAAATTTATAAATTTAAAACCATGAGCGATGAAAGAGATGAAAAGGGTGAGTTATTAAGCGATGAGCTTCGCTTAAAAGCTTTTGGAAAAATTGTTAGAAGCTTAAGCTTGGATGAGCTTTTACAACTTTTTAATATCTTAAAAGGGGATATGAGTTTTGTGGGGCCTAGACCTCTTTTGGTTGAGTATTTGCCTCTTTACAATAAAGAGCAAAAACTCCGCCATAAAGTGCGTCCTGGTATTACAGGATGGGCACAGGTAAATGGTAGAAATGCGATTTCTTGGCAAAAAAAATTTGAACTTGATGTGTATTATGTAAAAAATATTTCTTTTTTGCTTGATTTAAAAATCATGTTCTTAACAGCCTTAAAGGTTTTAAAAAGAAGCGGGGTAAGTAAAGAAGGCCATGTTACAACGGAGAAATTTAATGGCAAGAACTGAAAAAATTTATATTTATGGTGCTAGTGGTCATGGGCTTGTTTGTGAAGATGTGGCTAAAAATATGGGCTATAAAGAATGTGTTTTTTTAGATGATTTTAAAGGAATGAAATTTGAAAGCACCTTGTCAAAATATGATATTTTTATAGCCATAGGAAACAATGAAATTCGAAAAAAGATTTATCAAAAAATTTTAGAAAATGGCTTTAAGATCGTAAATCTTATCCATAAAAGCGCGCTTATAAGTCCTAGTGCAAGTATAGAAGAAAATGCAGGAATTTTAATCATGCCTTACGTGGTAATTAATGCTAAAGCCAAAATAGAAAAAGGCGTGATTTTGAATACTTCAAGTGTGATTGAACATGAATGTGTGATAGGGGAATTTTCTCATGTGAGTGTAGGGGCTAAATGCGCAGGTAATGTAAAAATTGGTAAAAATTGTTTTTTAGGGATTAATTCTTGTGTTTTGCCAAATTTAAGTTTGGCAGATGATAGCATTTTAGGGGGTGGGGCGACTTTAGTGAAAAGTCAAAGCAAAAAGGGTGTTTTTGTGGGAGTGCCTGCAAAAAGAATGTAGATATTTTAATCCTTAAAAAATTACTTTTAATCTTAAGATATAATAAAAATAAGCTTTGATTGCAAAGGAATTCTTAATGTTTGATACTTAGTAAATTATTTTAGATAAAATACATCATCTTAGTGAAATCACTGTTTATAATAAAGGATAAAAAATGAGGTTTTTTCTTTCTTCTCCGCACATGGGTGGCAATGAGTTAAAATATATAGAAGAAGTATTTAAAAGCAATTATATAGCTCCTTTGGGCGAATTTGTAAATCGTTTTGAAGAAAGTGTTAAAGATTACGCTCAATGCGAAAATGCTTTGGCGCTAAATTCAGCTACAGCCGCTTTGCACTTGGCTTTAAGAGTAGCAGGAGTGGAACAAGATGATATTGTTTTAGCTTCATCTTTTACTTTTATTGCTTCAGTGGCTCCTATTTGCTATCTTAAGGCAAAACCTGTTTTTATTGATTGTGATGAGACTTTTAATATAGATATTGATCTGTTAAAGCTTGCTATTAAAGAGAGCGAAAAAAAACCAAAAGCCTTGATTTTAACTCATCTTTATGGCAATGCGGCCAAAATGGATGAGATTGTCAAAATTTGCGAAAAAGAAAATATTATTTTAATCGAAGATGCCGCCGAGGCTTTGGGAAGTTTTTACAAGGGTAGGGCTTTAGGAACTTTTGGAGAATTTGGAGCTTATTCTTATAATGGAAATAAAATCATCACCACTTCAGGCGGCGGTATGCTTATAGGTAAAGATAAGCAAAAAATCGAAAGAGCGAGATTTTACAGCACTCAGGCAAGGGAAAATTGTTTGCATTATGAGCATTTAGATTATGGTTATAATTACCGCTTGAGTAATGTTTTAGGTGCTATTGGTGTAGCGCAAATGGAAGTTTTAGAACAAAGAGTGCTAAAAAAAAGAGAAATTTATGAGTGGTATAAAGAATTTTTAGGTGATAGTTTTGTCTTTTTAGATGAGCTTGAAAATTCAAGAAGCAATCGCTGGTTAAGCACGGCTTTGATTGATTTTGATAAAAACGAAATGAATGCTTATCAAAAATGTATAGAAATTTCACAAAAAGACTTGATTTTGCATCCAAAAATTTCAAAACTTATAACAGATTTGCAAAAAGAGCAAATTGAAACACGCCCACTTTGGAAAGCTATGCACACTCAAGAGGTTTTCAAAGGTGCCAAGGCTTATATAAATGGCAATAGTGAGTTATTCTTTAAAAAAGGGATATGCTTGCCAAGTGGTACAGCGATGAGTAAGGACAATGTGCGTGAAATTTCAGAACTTATTATCAAGAGCGTAAAGGCTTGATGATGGATTTTTATAAAAGCAAAAGGCTGATTTTTTTCTTATGTTTTGATGCATTTTTGTTTATACTCTCTATATTTTTAGCTTTTTCTTTGCGTTTTAGCGGGGAAATTCCTAGTATTTTTTACGAGGGTATGATTAAAGCGGGACTTATTTTACTGGTTTTAAAAATAGCTTTTTTATTTATTTTTAGAATTTATAAGGTAGCATGGCGGTTTTTTTCCTTAAGTGAAGCAAGAAAGATATTTTTTGCTTTGGTTTTGGCCGAAATTTGTTTTTTGTTGATTTTTTATTTTTACGATGATTTTTTCAATCCTTTCCCGCGTTCGGTTATAGGTATTGATCTTATTCTTTCTTATATGTTTGTAGGCACTTTGAGAATTTCTAAAAGAATGCTTATAGACTTTAAGCCTTTCCGCGCAAAAGAAGAAGAAACTCCTTGTATTGTAGTAGGGGCAACTTCTAAGGCTTTGCATTTGTTAAAAGGTGCAAAAGAAGGTTCTTTAGGGCTTTTTCCTGTGGGTGTTGTAGATGCTAGAAGAGAGCTTATAGGAACATATTGCGATAAATTTATCGTTGAAGATAAAAGTAAAATTAAAGATTATGTCAATGAAGGTGTTAAAACTGCTATTATAGCTTTAAAACTAGATCAAGCTGAGCTTAAAGCTTTGTTTGAAGAGCTTATTGCTTATGGAATCAGTGATGTTAAGATTTTTTCTTTTACAAGAAATGAAGCAAGAGATATCAGCATAGAAGATTTACTTGCTAGAAAACCTAAAGATTTAGATGATAGTGCTGTGGCTTCATTTTTAAAAGATAAAGTAGTTTTGGTAAGTGGCGCAGGTGGAACTATAGGCAGTGAACTTTGTAAGCAATGTATTAAATTTGGTGCAAAACATCTTATAATGCTTGATCATAGCGAATTTAATCTTTATAAGATTAATGAAGATTTAAGCTTATATAAAGAAAAAATTACCCCTGTTTTGCTTAGTATTTTAGACGAGCAAAGTTTAGATGAGATTATTAAGGAGTATAAGCCTGAATTGATCTTGCATGCAGCTGCTTATAAGCATGTGCCTCTTTGTGAGCAAAATCCGCATTCTGCTGTGCTTAATAATATCGTAGGTACTAAAACTCTATGCGATGTAGCTAAAAAAAATAAAGTAAAAAAATTTGTTATGATAAGTACAGATAAGGCGGTACGTCCAACAAATATCATGGGATGCACTAAAAGAGTATGTGAGCTTTATACTTTAAGTATGAGTGATGAAAATTTTGAAGTTTCTTGTGTGCGCTTTGGCAATGTTTTAGGTTCTAGTGGTAGTGTGATACCGAAATTTAAAGCACAAATTGCCAATAATGAGCCTTTAACTTTAACACACCCTGATATAGTGCGTTATTTTATGCTTGTGGCTGAGGCAGTGCAACTTGTTTTGCAAGCTGGAGCTATCGCAAAAGGGGGTGAGCTTTTTGTGCTGGATATGGGCGAGCCAGTTAAGATTATGGACTTGGCTAAAAAAATGCTTATTTTATCCAACCGAGAAGACTTAGAGATAAAAATCACAGGTTTAAGACGTGGGGAAAAGCTTTTTGAAGAATTGCTAATCGATGAGAATGATGCAAAGACAGAATATGAGAGTATTTTTGTTGCTAAAAATGAAAAGATGGATATTCAAATTTTAAATGATTATATTAAAAAATTGCAAGATTGCCAAAATATAGCTGAAATTTTAAAAGAAATAGTTCCTGAATTTAATCATAATAAAGATGGTAATTAATATTATTTTAATATATTAAAGTTTGATTTTACTGAAATTCTTTATGAAATTTTGGATTAAAAAATTAAAAAACAATCATTTTTATAAAAAAATTAAACAAAAATATAGTAAAAAATGCTATAATTCGCTTTTAAAATTTTTTAGAAACTTGATTAATAAGGCTAAAAAGGATACAATATATAAAATTTATGAAAATTTTGAAAGGACGAAATTGTGAAATTGTTAGTTGTTGATGACAGTTCTACTATGAGAAGGATTATAAAAAATACCCTAACAAGACTCGGACATAATGATGTTCTTGAAGCTGAACATGGAGTTGAAGCTTGGGATTTACTTGAAAAAAACGAAGATATTAAAATTCTAATTACTGATTGGAATATGCCTGAGATGAATGGCTTAGAGCTTGTTAAAAAAGTAAGAGCAGAAAAAAAATATGAAGATATGCCTATTATTATGGTTACTACCGAAGGGGGCAAGGCTGAGGTGATTACTGCCTTAAAAGCAGGGGTAAACAATTATATAGTTAAGCCTTTTACTCCACAAGTATTAAAAGAAAAACTTGAAGATGTTTTAGGTACCGGCAACGGAGACTCTGAAGCTGAGTAATTTTTAATAATTAATGCAAAAATTTTATTATGAACTGTTTCTTAAAATTCAAGAGCAGTATAAAAATTTATTTCTTGATTTTGTTTTCGATTTGGGTGTAGACGTTATAGAAGAAAAAGATAATGGTATTTATATACGCTCGGAAGAAAATTTAGAAGAGCTTGCTTGGGCAATTGAAATTTTTGCCCAAAAATTAAGTCAAAGATTCAATTTAAAAGAAAATATTATACTTCATAAAAGCATTGAAAAAAAAGAAAATAAAGACTGGGTGGAAGAATATAAAAAAGGAATAAAGCCCATTTTAATTGATAATATTTATATTCATACTACTTGGCAAGAAGAAAAAGAAAATTATCTCAATATTAAAATCAATCCTGCTTTAGCTTTTGGTTCTGGGCATCATGAAAGTACTTACGGCTGTGTAAAATTTCTACAAAAATTTGCTAAAAATAATTCAAGATCTTTAGATATAGGCTGTGGAAGCGGTATCTTAGCCATTGTTATGGCAAAATTAGGATGCAAAGTTGAAATTTGCGATACTGATGATTTGGCTATTGAAAGTGCCTTAGACAATGCAAAGTTAAATAATGTAAATTTCGCACAAGCTTGGCATGGTTCTGTAGATAAGGCAGAGGGATTATATGATTTGGTGGTTGCAAATATAATTGCTGATGTGATTTTGATTTTAGAAAAAGATATTAAAAAGCATTTAGAAGATAATGCTATACTTATCTTATCTGGAATTTTGGATAAGTATAAAACAAGAGTAAAAGAAAAATTTCAGGATTTAGAGCTTATTGATGAAATGCAAATCAATGAATGGTGCTCTTTGGTATATAAAAATAAAACAAAGGAAAAATGATGAATAATAACAACAATGCTCCTAGCAATAAGGGTAATCCGCAGAGCAATAACTTTTTCAACAAAAATCCAATTTTTATTTTTGCGATTTTTGCTATTGTTATGATAATTGTCTTTAAGGGATTTTTTGATGGCAATGGATCTTTAGGTGGTGCTTTAAATGGAACTGAGGTTAGCAAAAATGTACCTTATTCTGAACTCAAAAAACTTATTGAAAGTGGACAGATCAATCAAGTAAGTATAGGACAAACTACTATAAAAGCAGTTTCTAGTGCTCAAAATACAGTCTATACTACTAAAAAAGTTAATGATCCTGAATTTGTAAGCTTGCTTGATAGTAAGAATATTGCTTATGGAGCTTATTCTGAAACAAATTGGTTTACAGATATCTTGTTTTCTTGGGTTTTGCCTGTATTTATTTTCTTTGGAATTTGGATGTTTTTGGCAAGTCGTATGCAAAAAAATATGGGAAGTTCTATACTGGGTATAGGCAGCTCCAAAAAACTTGTAAATTCGGAAAAACCAAAAGTTAAATTTAATGATGTTGCGGGTGTAGAAGAGGCAAAAGAAGAAGTTAAGGAAATAGTAGATTTTTTAAAATATCCAGAAAGATATATTAAACTTGGTGCAAAAATTCCAAAAGGTTTATTGCTTGTAGGACCTCCAGGTACAGGAAAAACATTATTAGCAAAAGCAGTGGCAGGAGAAGCTGATGTGCCGTTTTTTAGCGTTTCAGGTTCATCTTTTATAGAAATGTTTGTGGGTGTGGGTGCTTCTCGTGTGAGGGATTTGTTTGAAAATGCAAAAAAAGAAGCCCCGGCTATTATATTTATCGATGAAATTGATGCTATAGGTAAAAGTCGTGCTGCAAGCGGTATGATGGGTGGCAATGATGAAAGAGAACAAACCTTAAATCAGCTTTTGGCTGAAATGGATGGTTTTGGAACTGAAAGTTCTCCAGTGATTGTTTTAGCGGCTACTAATAGACCTGAGGTTTTAGATGCAGCTCTTTTAAGACCAGGAAGATTTGATCGTCAAGTGTTGGTTGATAAACCTGATTTTAAAGGTAGATGCGACATTTTAAAAGTGCATATGAAAGATGTTAAAATTTCTCCAAAGGTTAAAGTAGAAGATATAGCGCGTTTAACCGCAGGGCTTGCAGGAGCTGATCTTGCAAATATTATCAACGAAGCAGCACTTTTAGCAGGTAGGGATTCGAAAAAATATGTAGAACAAAATGATCTTGTAGAAGCTGTTGAAAGAGCTATAGCTGGACTTGAAAAGAAATCACGTCGCATTAACGACAAAGAGAAGAAAATCGTTACTTATCATGAATGTGGACATGCTTTAATTGCTGAAACTACAAAGGGTGCAAAACGCGTTAGTAAGGTTTCTGTGATTCCTAGAGGGCTTGTTGCACTTGGTTATACACTCAATACGCCTGAAGAAAATAAATTTTTAATGCAAAAGCATGAGCTTATTGCCGAAGTTGATGTGCTTTTGGGCGGGCGTGCTGCAGAAGAGGTATTTATAGGCGAAATTTCTACCGGTGCAAGCAATGACCTTGAAAGAGCAACAGATATTATCAAGGCTATGATTTCAATGTATGGTATGAGTGAAATTGCAGGCTTGATGGTGCTTGAAAAACAAAGAAATACTTTTTTAACAGGTGGCCAAACTATAAAAGATTATTCTGAAAAAATGGCTGAATCTTTAGATGATTATGTTAAAAAGACTTTGGATGAGCGTTATAAAGATGTTAAAGACACTTTAAATACTTATAAGGGTGCGATTGAAACCATGGTTGCAGCACTTTATGAAGAAGAAACCATAGAAGGTGCTAAGGTAAGAGATATTATCAAAAGTTATGAAAATGAAAACAATCTTCCTACGCGTTTGCAGGAAATAAACGAAGAACATAAAGAAGAAAGCAAACAAGCAGAGTAATGGGAAAATATATTGCTAAAGAAGGACATTGGCTTATAGCTATAGTTTTTATCTTATTTGTTATTTGTTGGATATTTTATAGCTTTTCTGTCCTTCTTTTTTTATTTTTATTGGTGCTTTTGTTTATTTTTAGAATCCCAAATCGTGTAAGGGTATGCAATGATAGTAAGGCTATATTATCACCTATTGATGGCAGGATAACTAGAATAGAAAATACATTTGATAAATATTTAGGTGAAAGTGTTGAAATAAGCATTAAAAATGCTTTTTACGATGCTGGAGCTTTTTACACTCCTTTTAAAATGGATATTAATGATATTGCGCTAAAGCATGGACTTTTTTTATGCAGCGAATTAAAAAGCGCTAGAATAATGAATGAAAATGTAAGTATTTTTGCTTCAAGTAACGGATCTAATGTTGTTTTACGGATATATGCAGGCTCTTTTGATAGAAAATTGAAGCTCGATAATTTATCTCATAGCTTGACAGTTGGAGATAAAATGGGCTTTTTAATCAATGGAACCATAAGTATTTTATTGCCAAGAGATACACGAATTCATGTAGGACTTGGAGACGAGTTAAAATCAGGTTCTTTATTAGGCTACTTAGCTTAAGGATAAAAAATGAACAATAATAAATCACAATTTATTTATATTTTACCCAATCTTTTTACAGCAGCTTCAGCGTTTTTGGGTGTAATTTCTATAATCGCCTCTATACAAGGCAATTATTATATGGCTTTATTGTATATTATCTTTTCTTTAATATGTGATGGTCTTGATGGTCGTGTTGCAAGGCTTACAAAGACTACTTCTAAATTTGGCATTGAATTTGACTCTTTGGCCGATCTGATAGCCTTTGGCGCCGCACCGGCCATATTTTTTTATATGGTTATTGGCTCTGAATTTGGAAGATATGGCTCTTTAATAACTGCTTTTTTTGTTGTTTTTGGAGCAATACGCCTAGCAAGATTTAATGTCACTACAGGAACTTATGAACCATCTGTTTTTATAGGGCTTCCTATACCTACTGCAGCAGTTGTGAGTGCTATATGGACTTATGCGTTTATCAGTTATGATTTTTTAAAGCCTTATGGCGTAGTTTTTTTGGTGCTTCAGGCAATTTTAGGGCTTTTAATGGTAAGTAATATACGTTATCCTAGTTTTAAAAAGCTTGATTTTAATCGTTCTAGTGTTTTAAAAGTTTTGATTATTTTAATTATAATATTTTCATTTTTATATCTTTACCCTCTTGAAAGTTTAGTAATTTTAGCAAGCTTGTATGTGCTTTATGGAATTATTCGGGTTTTATATACCATTATCGTTTCAAAATTTAAGATAAGAAATCAAGAGTAAAATTTTTCAATGACTTCGCATTCTTCTTGAGTGAAGCCAGCTTTGATTCTTGCTTGAATGTTAAGTTTTTTTCCCGCAAGAGAGAATTGTTTAAACGTTTTGCAAAGCTCAATAAAATCATACCTGTTTTGATTTGCAAATTTCCACCAAGTATCTCCTTTTTTAACGTGTTTTATTTCATCATTAAGTATAATTTCAAGATATTCCATTAGAAGATTTTTAATGGAATGATTGGAACTTTGGAGTTTTTGAACAACAAAGGGGTTGGCATCAAGCCCTTTAGCTTCTAAACCTCTATGAACTACTCCCATTCTAAAACTTAAAGAGTCTTTTGTAGCTTCTAGAGCAGATTCTAAATTATCATGCACTGGAAAATTTCCATATTTGTAACCAAGTTCTTTAAGTGCTGAATTTAAAAGTTTGAAATGTTTAATTTCCTCATCTGCTACCTCCAGCCAATCGTAATAAAATTGCAAAGGTAGATTTTTAAAGCGATAACTCGCATCTAAAGCCAGGTTAATTGCATTAAATTCTATATGAGCGACTGAATGAATTATTTTAGCAAGTGCATGAGTTGAATTGACAAATTTAGGCCTTCTTATACGCGTAGGATGAAGCAAGGTAATTTGTTGCGATGTATTTTTTTTGAAAATGCTTTGATGCTCGTGATTAAAAATAAATTTGTGGCTTTTAAAGTCTTCATAAAAATTTTGAAAAGAGTGAAATTTTATAGTTATATTTTTTTCATATAAAATATCTTGAAGTTCTTGAAAAAATTCTTTTTGCATTTAAAACTTTCTTTAAAATTGTAAAAATTTATCATTTAAAATTGAAATTTTAATTATATAATATAAAAATTATTTTACAAGGGTAGATCATGAAAGAATTAAATGAAGAAGAAAAAAAAGTAATTTTAAATAAAGGAACAGAAGCTCCTTTTAGTGGGAAATATAATGATTTTTATGAAAAAGGAATCTATCAATGCAAGCAATGTGGAGCTTCGCTTTATAAATCCGAAGATAAATTTAAATCAGGTTGTGGATGGCCTAGCTTTGATGATGAAATAAAAGGGGCTGTTAAAAGAATTCCTGATAAAGATGGGATTAGAACCGAGATTGTATGTGCAAATTGCAATGGACATTTAGGTCATGTTTTTGAAGGAGAAGGATTTTCTGCTAAAAATGTAAGACATTGTGTAAATTCTATTTCTTTGGAATTTGTAAAAACTAAGGATTGATAGTGTTTTCTAGTATGGGTTCTGAGCTTTATTTGATGTTTTTTGCTGCAATTACTTTACTTGCTATATTAAATCCTTTTGGTAATTTAACTCAATTTTTGGCTATGAGTGATGGATTGCCTTTAATGCTTCGAAAAAAACTTTTTAGAACTATTCTCTATACAGCTTTTACTATAGTTTTAGTGTTTTTATTATCAGGACCTTTATTTATGAACTATATTTTTAGAGTTTCATTGGATGATTTAAGGGTTTCTGGTGGTTTGGTTCTTATTATAATGGCTATTAAAAATTTACTTTTTTCAACAAAAATTGCAACTAAGGATTTTAGTTCTTATCAAGATATGGATGATAAGGAAATTTTAAGACAGAGTTTAATACCTATGGCATTTCCTATGCTTGTTGGGCCTGGAACTTTAGCTAGCGTTATTGTTATAGCCGAAGATGGTGGGCTTGATGTTGCTCTTGGCGGAGTAATAATAGCTTTTATTTTTATGTTTATACTTTTTCATTTTGCAGCTACTATAGAAAAAATAGTTGGAAAATTGATTTTACATGTTTTTTCTCGTATAGCACAAGTATTTATTGTTGCTATGGGGTTTAAGATGATTATTGTAGGTTTAAAGGATATATTTAACTTATAAATTAATATAATTTTAAGTAAATAATACTATATAAATATGATATAATTTTAAAATAATTTATTATTAAAAAGGTGAGTTTTATGTTTGGTGCTAAGAAAAATAATACTAAAATAATTGAACAACTTGAAAAAAAATGTAATGGTTTAGGAGATATTTTAAGATCTATTGGGAATACCATGGCGGTAATTGAATTTACTACCGATGGCGTTATTTTAGAGGCAAATCAAAATTTTTTAACAACTATGAAATACTCCCTTTCAGAGATCAAGGGTAAGCATCATAGTATGTTTTGTTTGCCTGAAGTTGTTAATTCTTCAGCATATAGTGATTTTTGGAAAGATTTAAGAGATGGAAAAGCTAGAAGTGGTCTTTTTAGACGTATAGCTAAGGGAGGGATAGATGTTTATTTAGAAGCAAATTATCTTCCAATTAGTGATAATAATGGTTATGTTTATAAAATTATTAAATTTGCCAATGATATAACTCAAAGACATTATGAAATGCTTGATCTTAGAAATACTATTGCTGCTGCTAATCGTTCTATGGCTATTATTGAATTTAAACCTGATGGGACTATTATTACGGCTAATGAAAATTTTTTAAGAACTATGGATTTTAATATTGATGAGATTAAAGGAAAGCATCATAGTATGTTCTGTGATTCTAATTATAGACACTCTAAGGATTATGTTCAATTTTGGGAAGATTTAAGAGAGGGCAAATTTCAATCAGGTAAATATATAAGATACGGAAGAAATAATAAAAAAGTATACCTTGAAGCAAGTTATAATCCAGTTAAAAATGATGATGGAAAAATTTACAAGGTTATTAAATTTGCTACAGATATAAGCGAACAAGTTAAAAAAGATCAAGAAAAACTTCGTCTCATAAGCGAACTTGCAGAAAAAAATGATAATCTTACTCAAGATGGAGATCGCGTAATTGAAAACACTGTTTCAAATGTTCAGAATATTGCTGATATGATGTCTCAAAGTTCAAATCTTGTTTCCTCTTTAAATCAACAATCAGATGAAATTAAATCTATTATTCAAACTATTAGTGATATTGCTGATCAGACTAATCTGCTTGCTTTAAATGCTGCTATTGAGGCAGCACGTGCTGGTGAACATGGAAGAGGTTTTGCTGTTGTTGCTGATGAAGTAAGAAGTTTAGCTGAAAGAACAGGGCATTCGGTTAATGAAATTACCACTACGATTAATTCTATTCGTAATGTTACATCACAAGTGGTTGAGAGTATTAAAAGCGGTTTAGAGGATGTTAATAAGAGTGTTGAACTTGCAAAAGAAGCAAGAGAGTGTATGGAGAAAATTCGTGAAAGCTCTGCTGAAGTTGCTAAAGCGATGTCATAAGCGTGATTTTCACGCTTATTTTTAAGTAATTAAATCTTTAAAATTTTTAAAACCACTTTCTTGATTGCATTTTTCTTTTAAAATATTTAAAAATTCTTTCCTAGAAATATTATGAGCACCCATAAATTCTAAATGTTGGTTATAAACTTGACAATCTATGATAAAATCATAAGGTTTTAATAAATCACAAAGTTTAATCATGGCAACTTTAGATGCATTTTTTTTAATGCTTACCATGCTTTCACCAAAGAAAACCTTGCCTAAAATTAAACCATAAATTCCACCTATAAGTTCATTATTTTCATAAAGTTCAAGGCTATGCGCATAGCCTTGGGTAAATAACTTATAATAAGTGGTAATAAATTCATCATCTATCCAGCTTTGAGAGCGTGTATCGCGACATAATGTAATTAATTTTAAAAAATCATAATCAAGTTTAATTTGATAGAGATTAATAAATTTTTTCATATTTTTTTGGATGTGAATTTGATTTGGAATTAAAATGCATCTAGGATCAGGGCACCACCAAGTAACGGGTTTGTTAGTCCATGGAAAAAGCCCAAAACGATAGGCTTTTAAGATAAAATCAGGTTCTAATTTTTGACTTAAAAAAACGGGTGCGTCTTTGGGCGCATCCATAAGTTTAGAATATAAGATCGAGCTTTCCATTTTTATTAAGCTTGATTTTAGCTATCCCGCCTTTTTTAAGTTTTCCAAATAAAATTTCATCACTGATTTTTTCTCCGATTTCTTCGGAAATAATGCGTTTTAATAATCTTACTCCAAATTCTTTATTGTAGGCTTTTTTCGCTAAGTATAGCTTAGCTTTTTCATCAGCAACTAATTGGATATTTTTAAGATTTTTAGAAATTTCATCTAATTCTTTTTGAATGATTTTAACAAGCACAGTATCATCTAGATCGTTAAAATGAAGAATTTTATCAATACGATTGATAAATTCAGGTGCAAAAAAATCTTTAATAGCACGGTTGCTTTTTTCTTCATTTTTGCTTAGGAATCCAAGCTCATTGCTTTCTTTTAGCCCTAAATTTGAAGTCATGATTATAATAGTATTTTTAAAGTCAGCTTTAAGGCCACTATTGTCTGTAAGCTCTGCATTATCAAAGATTTGCAAGAAAGTATTGCTTAAATCAGGATGAGCTTTTTCTATCTCATCAAAGAGGATAAGACTGAAAGGATTTTTCCGAACCGCATTGCTTAAAAGTCCTCCATCTTCATATCCCACATATCCTGCAGGAGAACCTATGAGTTTGCTTATGCTATGTTTTTCTGCATATTCGCTCATATCAAAACGCTCTAAATTTAAACCTAAAAATTCTGCTAAAACTTTGCAAAGTTCAGTTTTTCCAACTCCGCTAGATCCTGTAAATAAAAATACTCCTCGTGGGGTATTTAAATTTTTAAATCCTGCAAAACTTTGTTTTAGGGTCGCAACAAGCTTGTCAATCACTTCATCTTGACCAAATATTTTTGCCTTTAAATTAAGACTTAGATTCATCAAGGCTTTATTTTGATCAAATTCAAACATTTTATGATGATGAGTCATTTTGGCTAAAACTTGTTCTAAATCTTTAATATCGGCATTTTTTTTAGTTTTTGCCTTAAGAACATAAGAAGCTCCAAGCTCATCGATAAGATCTATAGCACTATCAGGAAGGTATTTATCGCTGAAAAATTTCTTGCCCCAAACAACAGCTTGCTGAAGGACTTCATCACTAATTTTAATCTTATGAAAATCCTCATATTTGCTTTTTAAACCTTGTAAAATTTGAAAAGCTTCTTCTTGACTTGGTTCATCTACATTGATTTTAGCAAAACGGCGACTTAAGGCTTTGTTTTTATCAAAAGTATTTTTATATTCCATAAAAGTGGTTGCACCTATACATTTTAAAGTGCCATTGCTTAAGGCTGGCTTGAGTAGATTGGAAAAATCTGTATGTGATTCTCCAGTTGCTCCAGCTCCAACTATGGTGTGAATTTCATCTATAAATAAGATAGCATTAGGAAGTTTTTGAAGTCCTTCTAAGACTTCTTTGATTCGTTTTTCAAAATCGCCACGATATTTAGTCCCTGAAAGCAATCCTGCTATATCTAGGCTAAAAATTTTAGCATTTTGCAAATTTTTTGGAACTTTTTTTTCAGCAATGACCAATGCAAGTCCTTCAACTATCGCAGTTTTTCCAACTCCAGCTTCTCCGATTAAAATAGGATTGTTTTTCTTGCGTCTTGATAGGATTTGTATAATGCGCTCAAGCTCGAATTTTCTTCCTATTAAAGGGTCTATTTTACCTTTTTGCGCCAAAAGCGTTAAGTCGCTTGCGTAAGAATTTAAATTTTCTATTTCGCTATTTTGTTTAAAATCTTGAATTTTTTCTAAATTCATACCATGTTTTTGCAAAAGAAAGCTCGAATATGTTCTATCATCTTGGATGAGTTTTTCTAAAAAATCAATGATTTTTATTTCATTTTTATGATTAAGAATTTCATCTAAAACTATAGAATTAACAGGTTCGATTTCTTGATCCAAACTTTGGTTTTTTTCTGCTATATAATTTTTAAGTTCGCTTTCTAAAAGTTCAAATTCGGCATCTGCGAGTTCTTCAAATATTGATTTAAAATCTGAACTTAGTTTTAATATAGCAAAAAGCACATGCTCACAAGTTGTAAATTCATGACGATTGATAGTGCTTAAATGTTTAGCATTATCAAGGTATTTTTGTAAATTTTCTTGATATTTCATTCTTCTTCCACTCTAGTTTGTAAAGGAAAATTTGCCAATTTAGCAGCATCAGAAACTTTTTTTTGCTTTGAAAGTGCAATTTCTTGAGTGTAAATCCCACAAATTCCACTGCCATTAAGATGAACCTCTAACATAATTTTATTAGCTGTTTCAAAATCATGGTAGAAAATATTGATTAAAACTTCAATAACAAAATCCATCGTGGTTACATCATCGTTTAATAATATAACCTTAAACATTTTAGGCTCTTTAAGCTTACTTTTTTCTAATACTTTTAACTTTGGCATTATTTTTCTTTATAAATTTTATCTAAATCATCTTGTATAAAATCTGTTGGAATTTTACCTAAATAAAAATTTGTTGAAGTGTTATTATCCCAATAATTGCTAAGATTTTGATAAATTCCATTTTTTATTACCACTTTAAAAGGCAATTGCTCCATGCTTTGATAATCTATATCTTTTAAAATTTGAGCAATAATACGATCATTTTGCGAATCATTACTTAAGAAATAATAAGCTCCATAATCATCAGCAAATTTTTTAACCGTTTCATCACTTACATCTTCAAAATGTGTTAGCCCCATGATAATAAATTTATTTGAGTTATTTTTCCAAAGTTTGCTAAGCTCTAAAGCTTCTTCTTTGCAAGGAGCGCAAAAAGTTCCAAAAAAATCAATCATCAACACTTTATCTTCTTCGCCTTCAACAATGAAGCCTTTATCGGTGCGAATTAAGGTTTTAGCTCCTCCATTTACGCTATTTAATACAATCTTATCGCCTTTGCTGTATTCTTCAAACATAAAATCATTTTGTATGTCTTCTTGGTGCGAGCAAGCGCTTATAAAAAAACCTATAATGATAAAAAATGACAATATCGTTTTCTTTTTCATGCTAGTCCTTTATTTGTAATTTTTCATAGCAGATCTTGCTTCCATATCTGCTTGTTTTTTCTTTAAACCTTCGCGTTTATCGTGCAGATTTTTTCCTTTAGCTAAGGCTAGCGTGGCTTTAACTTTGTTTTTATGGTTAAAATAGAGTTCTAAGACTACCAAGGTGTATCCCTCAATACTAACTTTGCCTAAAAGCTTATCTATTTGCTTGCGGTGCATTAAAAGTTTTCTAGCAGCTCTTTCTTCATGTTTATAATAAGAATGCGTAGTGCTAAGGTGCGATATATGAGCATTTAGCAAAAATAATTCACCCTTAATAATACGCACAAAAGAGTCTTTTAAATTTGCCCTTCCAGCGCGTAAAGCCACGACTTCACTACCCTTTAAAACCACTCCTGATTCAAAGCGTTCTATAATGCTATAATCAAATAAGGCTTTTTTATTTCTAGCAATGACTTTCATTGATGTACCTTAAAAACGCTACTTCCGCTTCCACTTAGGAAAAAACCTTGTTCTAAAAAAAGAAACATTTTAGGATATAAAGTTACACAAGGAGTAAATAAATCATTAAGCTGGGTATTTTTAAAAGTTTCTAAAAGTTCTTTCGTGTTTAAATCTTTGTAAATTTTAGCTTCAAGAATGTTTTTTTCAAAATCAATTTCCCCTTTATCAAATTCATCATAAACTTTTTTAGTTTGACAAGATACTTCAGGAAAAACCCATTCTAGGCTCGGTATAGTATCATTAAATTCTTCTATGATTTCACCACATCCGCTTACATTAGCACTTTCAAAACCACTCAAGAAAAAAGCAATATCACTGCCTAGTTGAGTGCTTAATTCTATAAGTTTTTGAGTGCTTAATTTTAAGTTTAGTTCTTCATTAATTAGCATTAAAAAACTTGCGCAATCACTACTACCTCCCCCAAGTCCTGCACATGTGGGGATATTTTTGATTAATTTTAAGCTTTTGGTTTTAAAAAATTCTTCTAATTCATTTTGATAGCCATTTTGACAAAGTAAATGATAAGCTTTTGTGATGATATTATCCTCGCAATTAAAATTACTAATGATTTCAAAACCTTTAGGAGAATTAGAGCTTTTTTCAACGATATGAATTTCATCAAAAAGGTTTTTTAAAAGTATAAAGCGAGATTCTAAAAGATGATATCGTCTTTTATCAAATCCGACAAGTTTTAAAAAAATATTTGCTTTAGCATATGCTTTCATGGGATCAATTTTTTGCTTAAGTCATCTAATTTAACATCGTTTTTTACCACAGAATGTAAATTCTCATCTTTGATTTGAGTAAGGAGTTCTTTTCTTAAAATCATTAGAGATTTTGGAGCATCGATGCCTATTTTGGCATATCCTTTTCCAGTTTGAACGATTTTGATTTCAATTCCTTCACCAATAACAATACTTTCATTTTCTTTTCGTGATAATATTAGCATTTTTCAACCTTATTTAAAAGATATTCTACTTTATTTTCTTTAATATTTATAATACTAAAATACTTTTTATTTTCTATATAATAAAAACCCTCATCTTGAAATTTTAATTCTTCTAGGGATATTTTAGTGCCATTTTCAAGTTTTGTTAAATCTTTAATGAAATTAGGCTTTAAATTTAGATATTCTAACACATTTAAGCTTTTTTCGTGATTATAAAAAAATTCTCCCTCACGGATGCGCTCAAGAGAACTTAAAGTGGCATTAATACCTAATTTTTTAGCAAAAAGCTCACAATAAGATCTTATATAAGCTCCTTCGCTAACGCTTAATTCAAGCTGTAAAAAGGGATGAGTATAATGTATGATTTTGCAAGAGAAAATTTCCATTATACAAGATTTTAACTCTATATTTTCACCTCTTTTGGCAAATTCATAAGCTCTTTTACCTTCTATTCTTTTAGCACTAAATTGCGGTGGGGTATAAGAAATTTTTCCTAAAAGTTCCATTTTGATTTGTTCTAAGAGTTTAATGTCAAAAGCTTTTATAAGCTTTATTTCTTGTATGTTTTTATTATCAAGACTTAGAGATTTAACCCCAAGCCAAAGTGTTGCTTGGTATGTTTTTGGAGTTTTTTTTAAAAATCTAAAAAGCTTAGTGTATTGCCCAAAGGCGACTATTAAAACCCCTTTGGCAAAGGGATCTAAAGTTCCTGAATAACCTGCCTTTTTATTTTTATATCTTTTTTTTATCTGACCTAAAAAAGCATTAGAACTCATTTCTGCGGGTTTAAAAGCGGCAAAAATTTTATTCATACGGCTTTTTCCACAAAACTTGCCATAATAATGCGTTCTATTCCGCCAAAATTTATGGTAAGTTTTTCTTCTTTTGCGCTTTTATTGACACTAATAACGCGTCCTATGCCAAAAATTTTATGTTTGACTAGATCTCCTTTATGATATCCTTGTTCGGTTTTGTTTATAGAGATTTTTTTTGTTAATTGACTTTCTTCTAAAAAACGACTAGAGTCTAATTCCGTGCGACTTCCTCGGTAAAAACGAGATTTTGCAATGCTTAGCGATAGACATTTTTTAGCACGAGTGATAGCCACATAAGCAAGGCGTCTTTCTTCTTCTATATCACTTTCATTTAAAGGAAAAAATCCTTCTTCAAGTCCTACGATAAATACATGATCAAATTCCAAACCCTTGCTTGTATGCACACTCATAAGATATACACATTCTCCCTCAATCCCATCTTGATCACTTAGCAGTGAAATTTCACTTAAAATATCTTCTAGAGTTGTTTGAGGTTCTTCTTTTATTTTTTCTTTAATACTTGCATAAAATTCATCGATATTTAATACGCGTTCATCACCATCTTCTTGAAGAGCGTAAAATTCTTTAAAAGCAAAAAGTTCTTCAAAATTTTCAATCATTTTTTTTAAATCAGAATATTCTCTAAGTTTATAAATATTTTGTATGAATTTTTTTGCTTCATTTTGTGCTTTTTTAAGAGAAAAAATTCCCACACCCCCATCGCTTTCGCACAATGCTTCAAAGAGTGAAATTTTTCTTTTTTGTGCATAATCTTCTAAATTTTGTAAAGCTTTTTCACCTATGCTTCTTTTAGGTCTATTGATAATGCGTTTAAAGGATAAATCATCATTGGGGTTGATTAAAATTCTAAGATAGCAAATGAGGTCTTTAATTTCAAGTCTTTCATAAAAACGCATTCCACTTAGCAATTTATAAGGAATTTTTTCCTTCATAAAGGCTTCTTCTATGGATCTTGAAAGAGCATTGATACGAAATAAAACAGCAATTTCTCCAGCATAAATGCCCGAATTTAAAAGCTCTTTGATTTTTTTAGCCACCAATGCACTTTCGATTTTTTCATTATCCGAACTTAGAATTTGAATATCTTCACCCTCATCTTTTGTGCAAAGTAGGGTTTTTCCAAGACGTTTTTTATTGTGCGATATTAGGTTATTAGCAGCTTTTAAAATCATACCCACAGAACGATAATTTTGCTCTAATTTAACAAGTTTTACATTTGAAAATTCACTTTGGAAATTTAAAATATTTTCTATCTTTGCACCACGCCAACTATAAATGCTTTGATCATCATCCCCTACAACGCATATATTTTCATGAACGCAGCAAAGATTTTTAAGAATTTTGTATTGTAAAGCATTGGTATCTTGATATTCATCGACTGTGATATAACGATAAAAAGAGCTTTGCTCTTTGGCGAAATTTTGATCATTTTCCAAAAGAATATTGGTCAAAAGTAAAAGATCATCAAAATCTACGAAATTGTGCTTGAGTAAATATTCTTGATAGTTTTGATAATAAATAGCAATTTTTTGCAAGGCTTGGTGTTTGATTTCATTATCTTTTAACAATTCCAGATCATTAAATACATCTTGAACACTTTTACTTTCATTTTTAAAGTGCGAGATAAACTGAAGAATTTGATGAGGGCTAGTTTTATCATCATTAATGAGTTCTTTTAAAATTTTTTTAGAATCATCATTATCGATGATAATAAAATTATTTTTTCTTCCTAATCTTTCTATATGGAGTTTTAAAAACAATAAGCCAAATTTATGAAAAGTGCAAAGTAAAGGATTTTCACTGCTATTAAGAAGGCTTAAGGCTCTATTTTTCATCACACTTGCAGCCTTGTTTGTAAAGGTTAGGGTTAGGGTATTGATAGCAGGAATTCCAACTTCCCCAATCATATAGGCAAGACGCGTTGTAATTGTTTTGGTTTTTCCACTACCCGCACCTGCTAGTATAAGCATAGGGCCATCGATATGACTTGCAGCCTCTTTTTGACTTTCGTTTAAACCTGTAAATAAATTCATTTTTTGAAAATGTCTTTGTTTTTAGGGTTGTTTAAAAAGATATTTTTGGATTTTTGTGACTTTGTATTATCTTTGCGTTTGTAAAAACTAAAATTAACAAACAAAACACTATTTTCAACTTGAATTTGAGTAATTGCTCCAAGATCTACTTTAACATAGCTAGCAAAATCATCAGGGCCAAAACCTGCATGAAATTGTATATGATCTTTTTCTAATTGAATGGACTCAAAAGTATATCCTCCAAGGACAAATAATGTAAAAGGGTTTTGTTTAACATCCAAATTTTCAGGCAATATAGGATCAAAATCAATAAAATTTGTATTAGCCACTATAGAAAATTCTATATTTTCTTGGATTAAGATTGAAAGTAAATCATAGCAATTTTTTTGCATTAAAGCAATGAAATTTTCATTTTCAAGAATTTTTTCTATCATTGTTTTAGCCTCATAAATTCATCGATAAGTTTTTTGATTTCTACTATACCTATTTCCCAAAAGCTTTTATCTTCTATATCAAATCCAAACATTCCCACAAGTTCTTTTGGACTTACACTTCCCCCAAGAGAGAGCATTTTGATATAAAGTTCTTTAAAATTGCTACAAGCATTGCTCTTGTAAAGCCCATAAAGCGCGAGTACTAAAAGCTGGGCATAAGCATAAGCGTAGCAGTAAAAAGGACTGTGGATAAAATGAGGAATATAGCTCCACCAAAGGGCATAATTTTTACTTAGTTCCACGCTTTCACCAAACATTTTTTGAGATTCTTCCATCCAAATTTGAGAAATTTCTTCACTTTTTAGCTCATTTTCATTAGCATGAATGCGTCTTTCAAAACAAGTGAAATTAATCTGTCTATAAAGAGTGGCGAAAATATCTTCGATTTTTGCAGCATAAAGCGCTAACAATTCTTCTTTTTTGAGCTTGTTTTTAACATAATCAAATACCAACATTTCAGCAAACACTGAAGCAGTTTCAGCTGTAGTCAAAGGAGTATTTTGATTTAAAAAAGAAACATTATAAGAAAGTTTTTGATGTATGGCGTGTCCTAACTCATGAGCAAGCGTAAAAAGATCGCGCCTTCCATCTGTATAATTTAGCAAGATAAAAGGATGAGTGTCTGGGGTAGCTGAATGTGAAAAAGCACCACTTTGTTTTTTATCTTGCGGATAAACATCTATCCAACCCTTTTCAAATGCTTCTTTTGCAATATCTCCAAAAACAGGAGAAAAATCATAAAAAGCATTTAAAATGATTTTTTTACTTTCCTCAAAACTGAATTTTGCCTCTTTGCCAATGGGTGCATAACGATCATAATCTTTAAGTTTGTTAAAGCCTAAAATTTGTTTTTTTCTTTTATAGAAATTAGATACGAGGTAAAAATGTTTCTGCGTGGTTTGAATCAGCGAATCAACACTTTGTTGGGTGATTTGATTTTGCAAGTGCCTTGGAGTTTCTGCGCTTTCATATCCGCGTAATTTGCAAATATTGTTTAATTCTGTTTTGATCATATTGAAAATAAAAGTGAGCAAATTTAAATTTTTATCAAGGGCTTTGGTAAATTTTTTAGCGGCTTTTTTTCTTATCTTTCTGTCATTATTGTAAAGTTTGCTTAAAATTTCTTCCTCGCTAAGCTTATTGCCTTCGAAAGGAATTTTTAATGCAGCCATGCTTTCATCAAATAATCTACTAAAAGCATTAGCTCCTGTATTTGAAAGATAAAGCATTATGCGTTCTTCTTTTTGGCTTAGATTGTAGCGTTTATTTTGAAGAAGATTTTGCAAGTAAAAATCATAGCCTTTGCAAAATTTAATCAATTCTTTAGTTTTTTCTTCACTAAGTTCACAAAATTCTAATTCAAAAAATAATAAATTTTCTTCTATTTTTTTACATTCTTGTTCATATTTAGCACAAAAAGAACCCTTGGAGCTATCCTTAGCAAAGCATAAATAAGCATAAGTCATAATTTTTGAGAGTATTAAATGTAAATGTTCGTATTCTTTTAAAGCGTTTAAAAAATCATCAGGGTTTAATTTATCTAAAGTAGTAGAATAATTTTTTTTGAATTTTTTAGATTGTTGAATATAGTTTTGCGTTGTGTTTTCTAATTCATCTTCGTTTTTAAACAATGCTCCCAAATCCCAAGTTAACATATTTTCTCCTTAGCTTTCTAAAATCAATTTTTTTAAAACAGCCATTCTGATAGCAACGCCATTTTTAACTTGTTTTAAAATTAAAGCTCTTTCATCATCCATCACTTCATCGCTTATATCGATATTTCTATGTACAGGGCCAGGATGGAGTAAGATGAGTTTTTTATCTTTAATCAAATCAAGTTTGATACAAAAATCATTCGCATAATCTTTTAAAGAGGCATAAATGATTTTATTATGTCTTTCTGTTTGCGTTCTTAAGCTCATTATAATATCGGTTTTTGAGATTAAATCTTCATTTAAAGAATAAGATTTTTTTAAAGGTGAATGAGGCATAAAATGAGGTGGTGCTACAAGGGTGATATCCAAACCAAATCTTGTTAGAAGCTCAGCGTTTGAAGAGGCAACTCTTGAATTTTTAATATCTCCTACGATTAAGATTTTTCTACCCTTGATATCACCTTTAAAATGTTCATAAATTGTAAAAAGATCAAGTAGGGCTTGAGTAGGGTGTGCATGTTTGCCATCTCCACCATTTACAACAGGACAATGCATATGAGAAGCTAAAATATGAGGTACTCCTGAATTTGCATGTCTTACTATGATAGCATTAGGACTCATAGCATCTAAATTAGCCGCTGTATCATAGAGTGTTTCGCCTTTGCTAGAGCTTGATCTTGAGACATCGAGGCGTAAAATTCTAGCTCCTAGTCTTCTTGCAGCACTTTCAAAGGATGAGAGTGTGCGTGTGGAATTTTCAAAGAATATCGTTGTAACACTTTTGCCCTCAAGTAGAGTTCTAGGTTTTTCATCTAAAAAATTTCTTGCTTCTTCAAAAAGCTCCATTATTTCATCATTAGTAAAATCTTTTGTTGTGATGAGATGCCTCATTGTCTTTACCTTATATCGTAATTTAACTCATCTTTAGAACAAATAGCGCTAAATAAAACATCTGTTGAGCTATTTAATGCCGTTTCAACGCTGTCTTGTACCACGCCTATGATAAATCCTATCGCAACTACTTTCATAGCGATATCATAGTCTATATTAAATAAAGAGCAAGCTAAAGGGATAAGTAAAAGCGAGCCGCCTGCTACGCCACTTGCGCCACAAGCTGCAAAAGTAGCGATAATGCTTAATAAAAAGGCTTGTAAAAAACTTACTTGTATGCCAACGCTATGTGCGGCGCTAAGACTTAATATAGCTATGGTTACTGCTGCACCTGCCATGTTTATGGTTGCTCCAAGAGGGATGGAGATACTATAAAATTCTTTATTGATTCCAAGTTTAGCGCAAAGTGCCATATTTACAGGGATGTTTGCAGCCGAGCTTCTTGTAAAAAAAGCAAAAAAAGCGCTGTGTCTTAAGCAGATAAAAATCAAAGGAAAAGGATTTTTTCTAGTATAAATGAAAACAATTAAGGCATTGATTACAAAGGCAACAAAAAGCATAGTAAGTACAAGCAATACTAAGAGTTTTGCGTAGCTTAACAATCCTTGCGCTCCTGTTTGTGCTACAGAATTAGCCACAAGTCCAAAAATTCCAAAAGGAGCAAGCTTTACTATAAATTTAACAATTTTTAAAACCCCTTCATTGATATCTACAAAAATTTGCTTTGCTTCTTTTGAACAATTTTTCAAAGCTATACCACCGCCTATTGCCCAAGCTAAAATTCCTGAATAATTTCCACTTGAAAGTGCATTGATAGGATTATCTACTATATTTAAAAGTAAATTCTTAAAAATTTCATTTAAATGCATAGGAGAAGTATTTTCTGCTTTTTGAACTCCTTCTAGGACTAATTCCACAGGAAACATAAAACTCGCAATCACTGCACAAGCTGCTGCTAAAAAAGTTCCTACAATATATAAAATGACAATATTTCTTATCTTAGAACTACTTTGAGAAAAATCTCTCGTACAAATCGAAGTTAAAATGAGTATAAAGACAAGAATAGGAGCTATAGCTTTTAAAGCATTGGTAAATAAAACTCCCAATAAATTGACAACTTCAGCTATTTCCTTAGAGCTTATTCCTACAAGTATACCTAAAATTATACCTGCGCAGATTTGAAGGATTAGACTGCCTTTGGCGTAGCTTTGAACTAGTTTTGAGAACATAAGAACCTTTATTATTTTGAAATTTGATGCAATATATCGGGCTTGATTTTAACGAACTTTTGCTTAATTTTAGTGAATTTTTTACAGCATTAAGCTTGAATAAATTTATTTGAGTTAGAATTGTAACTCATTTTTTTATGAAAGGACTTTTTATGTATCTATTCACTTCAGAAGTCGTAAGCGCAGGTCATCCAGATAAATGCGCTGATATAATCGCTGATACGATAGTGGATATACTCTTGAAAAATGACAAAAATTCAAGGGTGGCGAGTGAGGTTTTTGTCGCAGGAAATAAGGTTGTGATAGGAGGCGAAGTTAAGTCAAATCACAAGCTTAGTAAAGCTGATTACGATAATTTAGTTAAAGATGTTTTAAAAAACATTGGTTATGATGGAGCAGGGTATTTTAGCAAGGAACAATGCTTACATCCTGATGAAGTCGAAGTTATGGTGTTTTTAAATGAACAAAGCCCTGATATCAACCAAGGTGTAGATCAAGAAGATGGCGAAACAGGAGCGGGCGATCAAGGTATTATGTTTGGTTTTGCAAGTTGTGAAGCTGAAGAATACATGCCAGCAGCTATTAGTTATGCAAGAATGCTATGTGATAGAGTTTATGCTTATGCAAAAGCTCATCCACAAGAGTTGGGTGTAGATATTAAAACTCAAGTGACTATTGATTATGGTACAAAGGCGAATTTTGAAAATTGTAAACCGCAAAGTATTCATACTATCGTTGTTTCTGTGCCTTGTGTTGAAAGTATGAAAATAGAGGATTTAAGAGCTTTAGTAAATAAATTGATCCTAGAAAGTGATTTACCAAAAGAACTTTTTGATCCTAATAAAACTAGAATTTTAATCAATCCAACAGGAAAATATGTCAATCATTCTTCTTTACATGATAGTGGTTTAACAGGAAGAAAGCTTATAGTGGATAGTTTTGGGGGATATGCTCCTATAGGAGGGGGTGCGCAATCTAGCAAGGATTATACCAAGGTTGATAGAAGTGGACTTTATGCGGGCAGATGGCTTGCTAAAAATATAGTCGCAGCAGGACTTGCTAAAAAGTGTATAGTTCAACTCAGTTATGCTATAGGTGTTGCTAAACCTACTTCTGTAAGTGTAGATTGTTTAGGAACCAATACAGGGGTAAATGATGATGTTTTAAGTGATTTTGTAATGAAAAATTTCTCTTTAACCCCAAATTGGATTCGTGATAAATTTGGTCTTGATAAACCTAGCAAAGAAACTTTTCTTTATGCTGATGTAGCAGCTCGTGGACAAGTAGGACAAAAGGATTATCCTTGGGAAAAACTTGATGCTATAGATCAATTTAAGACTTTAATCCAATAAGCCTTGTTTTTCAAGGCTTATCATACTTTAAATTTCATCTTAATATAAAACCAATTTAAAATTCAAACTTTATCAATAGACTTATTGAGATTGTAAAAGAATATATAGGCAAGAGTATCCATGATACAAGGTATGGGGATATGATAGTTATTTCTTATGAATACGAAGAAGACAGAAAAAGTTTATTTGTAATAGCGGAGAGAAAAGAAGATAAGCGATTGTTTAAATATCTAACAAGAGATTTTAAAGATTTAAAGGCTTTATAAAAAGCAAAGGATAAAGCCGAAGAGTTATTTTATCTTGATAGCGAAATGGTTAAAAACTCTAAAAAAATGCAAGGGATATTAAAAGGCTTGATTGATAAAAATAATTCTTAAGCTCTAATATCTATGCTTTTTGGTGCAGAATTTAAAGAAAGGATTTTATTAAATTCTCCTGCATCATCATCACTAAATTTCATACCAAAAAGAAGTTCTAACTCATCGCTTGTGCCAAATTTATTTTCCAGTAGCTTTTTTAAAAGCTCATTCATTTTATTATCATCTTTATAGGTTTCGCTTGAACTTTGCGCTTGTATAGGTTTAAATGGCTTTTTTTGTCTTCTTCTGAAGTTTCTTTGTTATTTGTATTTTTTGTAGGATTGTTTAAATTTTCTTTTTGTTCTAGTATTTTTTGTTTAAAATCATCAATGCTCATATCTGAATTTAATAAATCAAAAAGCTTAAAAATATCTCCTTTAAAATTCATACTATTTTCACTTATGAATTTGTTTAAATTATCAATTTCACTTTGACTCATAGTTTTATCAAATCCTTGCATTTTGCCTAAAATACTTGTTTGTCCTTCGATAAAATAGTTTTTTGCTTGAAATCCAGTAAAGAAAGTCATAAAAATACCACTTTTTGTTATAGTTTTATCATTATTACTATAAGGAGTAGGATCTATTAAAGAATATTTAAAAATATCACTTTTATCATCAAGTGAGAAAAAAGTCATTATTTTTATATTATGGGAAGTCGGAGAGTAATTTTGATAATTAGACATAAAATCTTTATACTCTTTATCATTTAAATTATATTTTTTATTTATCTCCAAAGTATTTTGATTAAATTCGAAACCTTGTGGTATTTTTACTAAGTCTTCTTTTGTAAAATTGATTTTATTGTTTAATTCATCATTTAAAAGTTGTGAAAATACTTTATAAGCATTTCCTATACTTTTTGCTATATCAATATTAATATAACTTGATAATAGACTTTTTGTTTGAATATTAACAAAATTTTCTATATCTTTAGCATAAATCTTATAATCTTTTGGTAAGCCTGCAGCTTCGTTAAAATTGCTTGTAAAAAAGCCATCTTTATCTACGCCATATCCTAGCATTTTACTTACTGCCCCAGATTTATCGCTTACAAGGTTTGAAGTTTCATTTATAGCATTAGATGATTTTGTATTTGAAGTATTATTACTAAAAGTATTTGTATAATTGTAGCTTGAATAGGAATTTATACCATTAATCATCTTTGCCACCTTATAAATCAAACTTTATTTACAAGATAAATCGGCAAAAATGATTTTTTCTTAAGTAAAAATTGTATTTAATGAGGAATTCCTGCTGTTAATCCACCATCAATCAAATAAAGTCCACCAGTTATAAAACTTGCCTTTGGACTTGCTAAAAAATAAATCAGCTCGGCTACTTCATTGGCTTGTCCTACTTTTTTTAAAGGATATTTTTCTGCTTCATTTTGCCAATAAAAATCTGTATTTCCACCATGTGTAATGTTGGCAAAGTCTTGAAATAATCTCTCTGCCATCGGTGTTTTGATAGTTCCTGCACATACAGCATTTACTCTAATTTTTGGTGCTAAATCTAAGCTTAAAGATTTTGTTATTTGTCCTAAAGCACCTTTAGTAAGTCCGTATGCAAAGCTATTTGGCTTTCCTATAAAACATTGGTCAGAGGCATTGATTACAATACTTCCGCCTTCTTTTTTCATGTGAGGAATGGCGATCCTCATGGTGTTTACATAGCCATAAATATTGGTTTGAATAATCAAATCAAGCTCCTCATCGCTAATATCAAGAATGGTATTGCAGCGATGAATTCCTACATTTAAAGAAATTACATCAAAATTTCCAAATTTTTCTACTGCTCTAGCGACAGTATTTTTAATATCTTCTTTATTTTTTGTATCTCCTGCTATAAATAAGACATCTTTTAAATTATTCGCTATTTTTTATCCTTCTTCTTGATTGATATCCATAAAGGCTACTTTATAGCCTTCATTATGAAATTTATGTACACAAGCATTGCCAATACCAGTAGAGCCTCCTGTAATAAATACAACTTTATCCATAGCATTATCTCCTTTTGTAAATTATAAAGAAATTATTAAAACATATCTAATTTTAAAATATCTTAAAATTAAAATTTAATGATTAATTTTTTGAGAGCTTGTGTATTTAATATAATTTTTTTGCACAAAGATAAAAATTTTTTAACTTTTATCTTGCTTGTTAAAATAATTTTTAATCTTTTGCACAAATTTTTCTTTAGGTTTGATTACACCACTTTCCTTGCCATTTGTGGCATGGTATACACTAACTCCATATTTGCTTGCATAAAATTGCATGAGTAGTTTTTGTAGTTTGTATTCGCTAGAATAATTAAACCAAGCATTATTACTTATAGCTATAATAATTTTTGAATTTTTATAATTTTGTTCTTTTGTAGCTTCGTAACAAATAGCATTAGTAATGATTTGATCATTGAGTTTGTATTTGCTTTGTAATGGTCCTTGATCAAATTCTGCTATATTGGGTAAGAAGTATTTTTGTATTGTTTTTTTGAAAAATGGAATTTCTTCGCCAAAAGGTACTAAAAAATGTTTATTGAGTATATAGCTATTGCCTCCTTTAAAAATATATGTACTATTGTAAGTTTTACCCTCTTGTATGTTAAATGCTCCAGTTATGATGATAATTTGGTATGATAGCTCTTTTAGCATTTTTTCGTATGAGGTGTTTTTGAGATTAAATGCAAAAGCGGTTTCTGGTAAGATGACGAGCTCTTTTTTTTCATTGATGGCTTGAATAATTTCTTTGATTAGATTGTCTGAATTTACAGATACATTTTCTTGAAGGAATTTTTGATCTTGAGATATATCTGTGGAGATAAGCTTATAGGATAGATTTAGCTCTTCTGCTTTTTTTTCATCGTATTGAAAGCCTATAAAAAATATAATTAAGAGAATAGCAATTTTATAATATCTTGAAATATAATTTTCATGAATAATATATGCTAGTAAAAAAATACAAATAATACCACGATAACTTGGGTCAAAAAAACCATATACAGTATAAACTCCCCAATTAAGCCAATCAAAGCCTAAAGGATGAATAAAGCTTAAACAAAAAATTCCACAAAGGCGTAAAAAATCGAATTTAAATAAATAACAAATTCTAAAGAGTATTCCATAAACTATACCTATAAGGATAATAACTATAGGTACTAAATAATTTAAGTCAAAATAAATCGAAGAAAGTCCTATCCACCAAAACCAAAGTATCCCTACAAAAAATCCTATCCAAAAATATTGCTTAGGACTTTTGCTTTTTAAAAGCAAGACTAAGCCCCAAATTGCAAGAAATGAACTGATCACTTGGGTAAAAATATTTTCAAAAAAAGATAAATAAATACAATTTGAAAGCAAAAATGCTATAAAAAAGACTTTTATTATTTTAAAAATGGTAGAATTAGTGTTTAATTTTTTTGGAATAAAGGAAAAATATGGCAGAAAATTCAATTTTAACTTCATTGTTACCTCTTGTTGTGCTATTTGCAATTTTTTATTTTTTGGTTATAAGACCACAACAAAAACAAGCAAAAGCACATAAACAAATGCTTGAGTCTTTGCAAAAAGGAGATAAAATCATCACTAATGGCGGACTTATTTGTGAAGTCGTAAAACCAGAGGACGATTTTATCAAAGTTAAGCTTAATGAAGACAATGTTACTGCAAAAATTTCAAGAGAATTTATAGCAAAGAAAATTGATGCGTAATTCTAAAATCACTTATCGATTGGTTGTTTTTATTGCGGTATTTATTTTTGGAGTTGTTTTTTCACTCCCTTCTTTTTTGCAATCCGAGCGAGGAGTGAAAATCAATTTAGGACTTGATTTACAAGGCGGACTTTGTATGCTTTTGGGTGTAGATAATCAAGAGGCTGTAAAATCTAAAATCAAATCCGTCGCTTCTTCTTTGAGTTATTCTTTTAACAAAGAGAATATTTTAAACGATGGATTAAATATCCATGATGATAGTTTGGATTTTACTTTATTAGATAATGCAGATATAGTTAAGACTGAAAATTTACTCAAAGAAATTAACGGGCTTAATGTACAAAGAGAAGATATGCATTATACAATTTCTTTTACCCCAGAAGAGGTTAAAAGTATAGAGAATTTTGCTCTTTTGCAAGCAGTTGAGACTATTAGAAATCGTTTGGATCAATTTGGTTTAGCAGAACCGACGGTCGCAAAACAAGGCGAAGATAAAATCTTAGTCGAATTGGCAGGAATTAAAACCAAAGAGGATGAACTAAGGGCTAAAGAGCGCATTACTAAAGCAGCTCATTTGCAACTCATGGAAGTGGATGATTCTAAAATGAGTCAAGCTTCTAATATGAGTGATGCTGAAGCGGCAAGCTATGGGCTTGTTTTAGTTCCTGATTCTAGAAATCCAAATTTAAAATATCCTTTAAAAAGCATTCCTATTTTAGATGGTTCTATGCTTACAGATGCTAGAGTAGGGCTTAGTGATACGAGTAATTATCCTGTTATTAATTTTACTTTAAATGCTGAAGGTTCTAAGAAATTTGCTGATTATACAGGAGCAAATGTTGGAAAGCGTTTGGCTATCGTGCTTGATAATAAAGTATATTCTGCTCCATCGATTAATGAACGCATAGGCGGTGGAAGTGGTCAAATCAGCGGGGCTTTTACTCAAGAAGAAGCACGAGATGTGGCTGTGGCTTTAAGAAGTGGGGCTTTACTGGCGCCAGTTAAACTTTTAGAGCAAAGAAGTATAGGTCCATCTTTGGGTGCTGATAGTATTAAAATGAGTATGATAGCTCTTATAGGTGCTTCGATTTTTATCGTGGTATTTATGGTGCTTTATTATGGTATGGCAGGAATTTTTGCAAATATTGCAATGCTCGTTAATGTTTTGGTTGTTGTGGCTGTAATGGCAATGTTTGGTGCAACTTTGACTTTACCAGGTATGGCAGGACTTGTTTTAACTGTAGGTATGGCTGTTGATGCCAATGTTATCATTAATGAGCGTATCAGAGAGCTTTTGCGCGAGGGTGCAAATATCAAAGCAAGTATAGAGCAAGGTTATAAAAATGCTATGAGCGCGATAATAGATTCTAATATCACCTCTCTTGTAACCTCTATAGCACTTTATGCTTATGGAACAGGTGCTGTTAAAGGATTTGCAGTGACTTTAGGAATTGGTATTGTTGTTTCTATGATTACTGCTATTTGGGGAACGCATGGAATGTTTGATTATTTTATGCGCCGTATTGAAAAAAGTAATAATACAAGATTTTGGTTTGGTTATAGGAGAAAATAATGCAGTTTTTTAGCGAAAAGAAAATTTATGATTTTATGAGAATGCGTTTTGCTGCAATTTCTCTTTCTATCGTTTTATTTTTTGGGTCTATTTATTTGCTTTGGGATAGGGGTTTGCAATTTGGTATTGACTTTAGTGGAGGTACTTTAATCCAGCTTAAATACGATACAGCAGCTCCCATTCCTCAAATTCGTGAAATCTTAGAAAAACAAGGCAGTTTTCAAAATTTATCCGTAACTGAATTTGGAAGCAAAGAAGAGATTACTATCCGTTTTTTAGGAAGCAATGATAGCTTAGGTAGTGATATAGGAGAGCATATTAGCACCCTTTTAAAAGATACGGGCAAATTTGAAGTGCGTCGCGCGGATGTTGTGGGTCCAAAAGTGGGCGATGAGCTTAGAAATAAAGGTATTATGGCTATCATTGTATCCTTAGTAGCGATTTTAATTTATATCGCAATACGCTTTGAATGGCGTTTTGCATTAGCGGCAATTATTAGCGAAATTCACGATGTTGTGATTACTTTAGGGGCGATTTCATTGTTTAAAATCGATGTAAATTTAGATACCTTGGCTGCGGTTTTAACAGTGCTTGGATATTCTTTAAATGATACAATCATCATTTTTGATAGAATTAGAGAGGGAATTAAGACGAGTAAAAAAAGCGAGCTTGCTCCTATTATTAACGAAAGTGTTTCAGCAACCCTATCTAGAACGGTATTAACTTCAGGTCTTACTTTGGCCACTGTTGTCATACTTTATTTTTTTGGCGGAGAGATGATACAAGGATTTTCTTTGGCTTTGATAGTGGGTATTGTTGTAGGAACTTTAAGTTCTATTTTTGTAGCTAGTCCGACTTTACTTTGGTTTAAATTCAGTGTTATTGATTTTAGAAATAAAGAGCTTGAAAAACTTAAAAGAAAGCAAGAAAAAGAACGCAATCGTGCAATGTATGAAAAAGGAACGGTTTAAAGGAATATTATGGCTTATGATGCAAATTTAATAGAAAAAAGATGGCAAGAAATTTGGGACAAAAATGAGTATTTTGAACCCAAAGATGATTTAACCCTACCTAAAAAATATATTTTATCTATGTTTCCTTATCCAAGTGGTCGTATACATATGGGACATGTGAGAAATTATAGTATAGGTGACGCTATTGCTAGATATTATCGCAAGATAGGTTATAATGTTTTACATCCTATCGGTTTTGATAGTTTTGGTATGCCCGCTGAAAATGCAGCTATTAAGCACAAAATTCATCCAAAATCTTGGACTTATGAGAATATAGCCTATATGAAAAATGAACTTTTTTCTTTAGGGTTTTCTTTTTCAAAAAAAAGAATGCTTGCAACCTCTGATCCGCTTTATACAAAATTTGAACAAGAATTTTTTATCAAAATGTATGAAAAAGGTTTGATTTATACCAAAGAAGCGAATGTAAATTGGTGCGAGCAAGATCAAACCGTTTTGGCAAATGAGCAAGTAGAAGATGGAAAGTGTTGGCGTTGTGGACATGAAGTGGTTCAAAAAAAGATGCCAGGGTATTATGTAAAAATTACAGCCTATGCAGAGGAACTTTTAAGCGAACTTGAAAATTTAAAAGATAAGTGGCCTTCTCAGGTTTTAACCATGCAAGAAAATTGGATAGGTAAAAGTGAAGGTTTGGAATTTTCTTTAAATTTAGACAAAGAAAGCTTGGAAAAAACAAAGACACAATCTTTTGAAGTTTTTACTACTCGCGCAGATACTATTTATGGTATTTCTTATGTAGCTTTAGCACCTGAACATAAAATTGTGCAAAATTTAATACAAGCAAATTGTTTAGATGATGAAAAAGTAGAACAAATTAAAAATATGCAAAAACAAAGCGCTAGGGAAAGACAAATAGCTGATAAAGAAGGGTGTTTTTTAGGAATTTACGCTATCCATCCTTTGACTCAAGAAAAACTCCCTGTTTGGGTGGCAAATTTTGTTTTAGCTGATTATGGTAGTGGGGCTGTAATGGCTGTTCCAGCTCACGATGAGAGAGATTTTGAATTTGCTAATAAATACAAACTTGAAATCAAGCAAGTGATTGAGTGTGAAGATGCACAGCTTCCTCATGTTCAAAAAACAGGAAAGCTTATCCAAAGTGGTGAATTTAATGGGTTTGATTGCAATGAAGTAAGAGCGAGAATTATTTCAAAATTTGAAGATGAAAAACTAGGAAAAAGGGTTATTAATTTTAAAATTCGCGATTGGGGAGTTTCTCGCCAAAGATATTGGGGTGCTCCTATACCTATGGTAAAATGTAAAGCTTGTGGGATCGTGCCTCAAAAAATTGAAAATTTACCTATTACCTTACCTGAAGATATTCAAATCACAGGAGAGGGTAATCCGCTTGAAAAGCATCCCACTTGGAAAAATTGCACTTGTCCAAAATGCGGACAAGAGGCTCAAAAAGAAAGCGATACTTTAGATACTTTTTTTGAAAGTTCATGGTATTTTGCACGCTTTGCAAGCGATGAGAAAACATGGCAAGAAAAGGCTTTGGATAAAGAGAGTGTGAAATATTGGATGAATGTTGATCAATATATAGGTGGCATAGAGCATGCCATTTTACATTTGCTTTATGCAAGATTTTTTCAAAAAGTTTTAAAAGATTTAGGCTATTTAGAGGATAATGAGCCTTTTGCTAGACTTTTAACTCAAGGTATGGTTTTAAAAGATGGTGCCAAAATGTCTAAATCCAAAGGAAATGTAGTCGATCCTGATGATATTATCAATAAATACGGAGCCGATACTGCAAGACTTTTTATCCTTTTTGCTGCACCTCCTGCTAAAGAACTTGAATGGAATGATGATGCGGTTGAGGGGGCTTATAGGTTTATTTGTAGGCTTTATGATAGGGCTCAAAATGTAAGAGCTGGGGAGCTTTTAGAATTTAAGCATGATGATTTAAATAAGGAAGAAAAATACGCTAGATTGAAAGTGTATGAAGCTTTGAAAAAATCTTTTGAAGTTTATACTCAAAGCTTTGCTTTTAATACCCTAATCGCTGCTTGTATGGAAGCGCTTAATGCTTTAGCTCCTTGTAAAAATGAAGCTTTAGAACAGGAAGCTTTTTATATTATCTTAAATATTTTAGAACCTATTATTCCTCATGTGTGCTTTGAATTAAGTGATAAGCTTTTTAAATGTGAGAATTTTAAGGTTTTAAATTTAAAAGAAGAAGTTTTTGTAAAAGATAGTTTAAATTTAGGCATCAGCGTAAATGGCAAAAAGCGTGGAGAAATTGAAGTTTCAAGCTCGGCAAGTCAAGATGAAATTTTAGAGCTAGCAAAGCAAAAAGTTTCAAAATGGCTAGAGGGTAAAAACATAGTTAAAGAGATTTATGTAGAGGGAAAACTGGTAAATTTGGTGATAAAATGAAAGGAATTTTATTTTTTATCGTAGCTTTGTTTTTAGGGGCGTGTGGTTATGTTCCAACTTCAAAAGTAGCGGATAATATTTTTGATGATAAAGTATATGTGAATGTGGAATTAAGCCTTCAAGATCCTAGAAACAGTATTTTCGTAGCCGATACGCTTAAAGAGATGGTTATTTCAAAATTGGGACGAAGATTGGCTTTAAAACATGAGGCAGATGATGTGATCAATGTTAGGATGAATAATCTTGAATTTATCCCTTTAATCTATGATCAAAATGGTTATGTTGTAAGCTACAAAGCCAAACTTAATCTAGAATTTAAAGTGGTATTTAAGGATGGTAGCGTCGAACATTTTAATACAAGTGGAAGCTATAATTTTGATATATCACCTAACAGTATTATCAGTGATACAGCGCGCTACGAAGCTATACGCTCAGCTTCTAGCGAAGCTTTTGATGAATTTATTTCAGTAATAGCTATCAAGGGACAAAAGCGTGCTGCCCAATATTAATGAAATAGCAAAAGAAACTTTAATTACGCTCAAAGATAGAAAGCTTCGTCCTACCCCTGAAAATTATACAGAAATTTTTGAAGAGCTTTCTAAAAAATATGGTTTAATAAGCTCAAATAAAGCCAAGCTTGAAAAATATAAAGCTTTGCTTTTACCAAACTATCAACAAGAGTTAAATTCTAAATCCATCCGTACTTTAGAAGAATTAATAAGCTTTTTAATCTCCGCCTTAAATAGGCAAAATGGAAAACAATTCAGTGAATTTTTTGATTTTTTAGCTACTTTATCCAAGAGTTTACAAGTAAGTAGGGATAAAAAAATTAGAGACTTGGCTAAAATTACTTCTATTAGAATTTCAAAAACTATGGACAGCGAAAGTATTTATTTGCTTTCTAAAAAATGGAAAGAATTTGAAAAAAGCTATAATGAAAGTGATTTAGAAGGCGAACTAAGAAGATATGGTATCGCAAAATATGATGATTTTGATACGGTGGTTAGAAAACTTTTAAATAAGTTAGAAGAAAGAAGTTTAGAGGTTTTTGCTGAGCTTTTAACCTCTTGTTTAAATCCATCTTTAGTTGAGGATCTTAAAATTCACGGCTTTGCACAAAATTTACTTCAAAGGCCCTTTCTTTTAAGTGAAAGCAGTTTTAAAAATGAACTTTTGGAATTTGTCAATCGTCGCGTGATGGTTGATAATATGTACGTGCAAAAAAATTTAAATTTTTTTAATGATAATTTAAAAAAGATCTATGAGCTTTTTATATTGCTAAATAAGTCCAATGAACAAAATATAGATTTTATAAACACCTTAAAACCCGATAACAAAGGAGAGGTAAAACTTAGTTTTGAACTTTTAAAGCAAAAATTTATGCAGCTTAGCGAGAAGATTAATTCTTTAAATGCACAAATTGAATTTACGCAAAATTTAGAAGAGCGCGAATCTTGGAGTGTTTTAAAAGAGCTTGAGAGATTGGATGAGAATTACAACAAGTATAAGGTTAATTATTCTTTAGCATTGTTTTCTATAAAAAATTATCGTTTTATTATGGAAAAATATGGAGTGGGTAGTTTAAACGAGATTTTTGTGCGTTTTAAAAAGATTTTAAAAGAAAGTTGTACTGAATTTGATGAACTTTGGATGTTAGATGAAAAGAGTTATCTTGTTATATCGCCTGGAAGAAATAAAGAAAAAGTCGCACAACTTGTTCGAGAAAATTTAAAGACTATTGAAAATTTTCGTTTTATTTACAAAAAAGATATTATTACTCCAAAGATTATCACAGCTTATTTGGATAAACAAAGCATGCCTCATGTCAATATTTTAGAAAAATTAATAAATGAAATTTCAAATTTAGATGAAAGAAACGATGCAAAAGATCAGTAAAGTTGATGAATTTTTAGCACAAAAGAGTACAAATTATGACAAGATTGATCGTTTTGTTATGTTTAGAATGTATGAAAAATATAAAACAAATTTCCAAGTTAAACCTATTATCCATATCATAGGGACAAATGGAAAGGGAAGTACGGGTAGATTTTTAACTCAACTTTTAGAAGGTTTAGGTTTTAAAGTGGGGCATTATACAAGTCCGCATATTTTTGAATTTCGTGAACGCTTTTATAAAAATGGAGATAGTGTTAGTGAAAATGATTTAGAGCTTGCACATAAAAATTTGCTAGATATTTTTAAAGAGGATTTAAAAAAACTTAGCTATTTTGAATACGCCACTTTTTTAGCGGTGGAGCTCTTTAAAGATTGTGATTATATGATTTTTGAAGCAGGGGTAGGGGGTGAATATGACGCAACTTCTGTTTTTGATAAAAAACTGAGTATTTTTACAAAGGTAGGGTTTGATCATACTCAAATTTTGGGAGATACTTTAGAAAAGATTGCTAGAACAAAATTCAAAGTTATGGCAAAACAAGCTTTGATTTCAAACGAGCAAGACGAAAGAGTTTTGCAAATGGCTCAAAAAATAGCATCTCTAAAAAACACAAAATTGTATTTTTCATGGCAGCCTAAGGGTGAAATTTTAGAGCAGCTTGATGATTATGTTCAAAAATACAACCTACCTGAATTTTTAAGACACAATTTAATTTTAGCCTTAAATGCATTAGAAATATTACTTTCTAAAGAAAAACTTAGTCAAGCTTTGCTAAAATTAGGAAAATTAAAATTAAAAGGACGCTGCGAGCAAGTTGCGTCTAATTTATATGTGGATGTGGGCCATAATGTTATGGCTGCTAACGCCTTGTGTAAAAAATTTATAGGTGAAAAACTTGTTTTAGTCTACAATTCTTATCTTGATAAAGATATTTTTGAGATTTTAAAAACATTAAAGCCTATTATTGATACAATAAAAATATATAAATATGTAAGTTTAGAAAGAAGATTGGCTAATGATGAAATTTATCAAGTTGCCAATGATTTAAATCTTAGGTGTGAAGAATTTGTTTCTTTAGATGAAAGGAAAAAAACTTTAGTTTTTGGTTCTTTCGCCTTAGTCGAAAGTTTTTTAAAGGAGTGGAGTGATAAAAAATAAATTTACCATCACCATTACAGATATCAATGGTTCAAGGCATTTTTATTTAAATCAGATTATTAAAAAAATCGTTCTTTATGTAGTAGCTTTTATATTTTTATTTTTAATTTTTAGCGGTTTTTATATTAAATATCTTGACAGTAAACTCAGCGATATCAGTACTAAAAGAGAAGAGCTTTTAGTAAAGAGCAAGGAGTTAGAGCTTGCTAATGCGCAAATGCAAAAAAAATGTTGAAGAAAAGGCAAAGCAATATGCAGCCATAGAAGATAAGATCGCTTCTTTTGAAGAAGCTTTAGGTCTAGAGGCTGAAAATAATCTTACTATTACAGATAGACTTGATAACTTAAAGCTTACAAATGAGCAGCAAATTGGGATATTGGGGCAAATTCCCAATGGATGGCCTATTGAAAATAAAGGAGTTACTGGGAATTTTGGATGGAGAGAGCATCCTCTTTTAAAAAGAAGAGAATTTCATCCAGGCATTGATCTAAGAGCAGCAGTAGGTACGCCTATATATGCACCTGCTAACGGAGTTGTCGAGTTTTCAGGATATAGCGATAATGGTTATGGCTATAATGTTATTTTATTGCATAATTTTGGCTTTAAAACTGTTTTTGCTCATATGGTACGAAAAGACGTTGTCAAAGCGGGTCAGTTTGTCAATAAGGGCCAATTGATAGGTTATACTGGCAATACAGGACTTTCAACTGGTCCGCATTTGCACTATGAAGTGAGGTTTATTAATAAAACCTTAGAGCCTTTATATTTTTTAAATTTAGAAAGAAAAAATATGAATGAATTTTTTAATCAAGAAAGGAGAGTTCCATGGCAATCTTTAATAAAAGCGGTAACAGCACAGCACTTAGCTCCAGTTCCGAAACAACAGTAATTTCATCAGGTGCGAGAATAGAGGGTAAGTTTTATTTTTCTTCTATGCTCCATGTAGATGGAGAGCTTAATGGTATAGTGCATTCTGAAAGCATAGTGGTTATAGGAAAAAATGGGAATTTAAAGGGCGAGCTTAAGGCTGATAAGATAGTTGTTAATGGCTGTTTTGAAGGTGATTTAGAGGCTGACAGCCTTGAAATATTAGCAGGCGGCGTGGTTGGTGGAAATATTAGCATTAAAGACTTGGCTATAGAAAATGGCGGTCGTTTTAATGGGACAAGCAAGATAAAGCAGGAAGAGCCTGTAAGGTTGTTAGAGAATAGCTCAGAATAATGCAAGCAAATTTTTTTGAGTATTTGCAAGGTTCAAATATAGCACAATTGGTACTTTGCGAAGATGATAAAGAATCTTTTTTGCTTTCTCAAGTTGCTCTTTTTAAGGGTTTGAAAACATTCGTTTTACCTGATTTTAGAGCTGAATTCGGGGATGATTTAAGAGCTTTTTCCAAAGAGCTTTTTGAGCTTTGCAAAGTTTTAAATGCTTATCATAAGGAAAAAGATACTAAAATTCTTATCTCCCCTTTATCTACTATACTTAAAAAATTACCTGGTCAAAAACATTTAAAAAGCTATAATCTTTCCAAGAAGAATGCTTTTGATTTAAGTGAATTTAAAAATGAACTCATCAAGCTTGGATATGAATTTGTGGATATGGTCCAAGATAAGGGTGAAGTGAGTATACGCGGAGAGATTATCGATATATTTTGTATTAATGAAGAATTACCCACTAGGGTTTTACTTTTTGGAGATGAGTTAGAAAGCATTAGAAAATTTGATCCTATGAATCAAAAATCATTTCCCAAAGAATATGAAGAGCTTGAAATTTGTCCTTTTTTGACATATTTTTCTGAAGAAAATTATGAAGATTTTAAAGACAAACTAGAAAATTTCAATAGCGATGTTTTGGTCAATGATATTAATTCTTTAGGATTTTGGTGTATTGATGATTTTTGTGATTATTTAGAACTTGATTTTATAAGTATTAAAAAATTCAATCAAGAAGAATGGGATAAAGATCTTAGTAAAATCAATGCTAAAATTATATCCCAAGCCTCTGTTTATAAGGATTTAAAAAGTTCTTATAATAAAGACTTTTTTTCTTTGCATCAAAATAAAAAAATTATAATTTTGGCTAAAAATGAAGCCTTGTTTAAAGCTTTAGAGCTTGAAAATACACAAAATATTTCTTTTCAAAAAAGCGATTTAATCCTTAATTTAATCAGTAATCAAGAGCTTATCATTTCATTAAATCATAAAGAAAAACAAAAATACAAGCGTAAAGCAAATCTGATTATAGATGAGTTAAAAATCGGCGATTTTATCGTTCATGAGGATTATGGTGTAGGTAAATTCTTAGGCCTTGAGATGATTAGCATTAGTGGAGCTAAGAAAGAATTTGTTGCGATTGAATATCAAAATAGTGACAAGCTTCTTTTGCCGGTTGAAAATCTTTATATGATAGACAAGTATTTAGGAGCAAGCGGAGGGATACCACTTTTAGATCGCTTAGGAAAAATGACTTTTATCAGGCTCAAAGAAAGATTAAAAACCAAGCTTTTAGCCATTGCTTCTGAGATTGTTATTATGGCGGCTAAAAGAGCCTTGATTAAACCAAAAGAAATCAAGATAGATTATGCAGATCAAGCTTATTTTGTTTCAAAAGCTGGATTTTCTTATACACAAGATCAAAACAAAGCTTGTGAAGAAATTTTAAACGATTTTGAAAATGGTAAAGTGATGGATAGGCTTTTAAGTGGCGATGTGGGTTTTGGTAAAACCGAAGTTGCGATGAATGCTATTTATCCTGTGGTAAAAAGTGGTTTTTGCGCTTTTTTCTTTGCGCCCACTACGCTTTTATCTCATCAGCATTATAAGAGTTTAAAAAAGCGTTTTGAGTCTTTTGATATTGAAGTTTTTAAACTGGATCGTTTTACAAGCACCAAAGAGAAAAAAACCTTAATGTTGAATTTAGAGCAAAACAAACCCTGTGTGGTGATTGGCACCCATGCACTTTTAAATGTAGAGTGTGAAAATTTAGCCCTTGTTATCATTGATGAGGAGCATAAATTTGGAGTAAAGCAAAAAGAAAAATTAAAAGAATTGACTCAAAATTCTCATCTTTTATCTATGTCAGCTACTCCTATACCAAGGAGTTTAAATCAAGCCTTAAGCTCCATAAAATCTTATAGTGTTTTACAAACCCCTCCAGAAGATAGACTTGATGTTAGAACCTTTGTGAAAGAAAACGATGATGCGCTTTTAAAAGAAGCTATAACAAGAGAATTAAGACGCGGCGGACAAATTTTTTATATACACAATCATATTGCAAGTATAGAACAATGTAAAAAACATTTACTTGATTTATTTAAAAATTTAAGGATTTTGATTTTGCATTCTAAAATTGACGCAAAGATTCAAGAAGAAGAAATGCTTAAATTTGAAAATAAAGAATACGATTTACTTTTAAGTACTTCTATTGTTGAAAGCGGTATTGATCTACCTAATGCAAATACTATGATAGTTGAAAGAAGCGATAGGTTTGGAATGGCTGATTTACACCAATTACGTGGCCGTGTAGGCAGGAGTGATAGGCAGGGGTATTGTTATTTTTTAGTTGAAAACAAAGAAGAGCTTACTCAAGATGCATTGAAGCGACTTATCTCTTTAGAGAGTAATTCTTATTTGGGAGCAGGTTCGGTTTTAGCTTATCATGATCTTGAAATTCGCGGAGGTGGAAATTTATTAGGCATCGATCAAAGCGGTCATATAGAGCAAATCGGACTTAGTTTGTATATTAAAATGCTAGAAGATGAGTTAAATGCACTCACTAAAAAGGAAAGTTTTGAAGAGAAAAAAATAGACTTAAAACTTACTATTAATGCTTTTTTAAATTCAGAACTTATCAATGAAGATCGTCTAAGATTAGAGCTTTATCGTAGGCTTAGTAAGTGTAAAAACATAGATGAAGTCTATGAGATTGAAGGTGAGATAGAGGATCGCTTTGGAAAACTTGATCTTTATACAAAGCAGTTTTTAATGCTGATTATAATTAAAATTTTAGCTTTGGGGAAATTTAAAACCATAAGCAATTTTGAGCAAAATATACAATTTGTAAAAATCAATGATGAAAAAGAGTTTATTAAAGCAAGAAGCAAAGATGATGATGATATTATAGAAGCAGTTTTAACATATTTAAGGAAAGACAGACAATGATTGATTGGGATAAAACTTATGCGGCAATTTATAGATCTAGAAAGGATTATTTAAAGCCCATTGTAGATCTTGATAATATCAGCTTGAATGATTTATTGGGCATGGAAGAGCAAAAAAATGCTCTTTATCAAAATACTTTAAATTTTATCCACGATAAAGGAGCAAATCACGCACTTTTATGGGGTGCTAAGGGTACGGGTAAATCAAGCTTAATTAAAGCTATTTTTAATGAATTTAAAGACAAAGGCTTAAGACTTGTAGAATTAGCTAAAGATGATTTATTTGCTTTAGTTGATATTATCGATGAGCTAAGAGAGCAGCCTTTTAAATTTATATTATTTTGTGATGATTTTTCCTTTGAAAAAAACGATGATAGTTATAAATTTTTAAAGCCTTTGCTAGAGGGTAGCATAGAAGCACCTCCACGAAATATTATTATTTATGCTAGTTCTAATAGACGTCATTTATTAAGTGAAAGTATCAGCGATAATCAAGGTGTTCAAGTCGCTCACGCAGAGCTTCATGCAAGTGATGCGGCTGAGGAGAGATTGAGTTTAAGTGATAGATTTGGTCTTTGGCTTAGTTTTTATCAAGGGAATTTAAACGAGTATTTAAAACTTGTTGATTTTTATTTTAAAGATATAAAATGCGATAAGGAACTTTTACATAAAAAAGCAAAAGAATTTTCAAATTTAAGAGCAAGTAGAAGTGGAAGAACTGCAAAGCAATTTTATTTAGCTTTTAAGGAAAGTATTGAATGAATGGTGCTGATATCTTTAAAAAACTTCTTGCTTGCAATTTGGATTTTAAAGAATTTGATTGGCTTGAAAATCAAGGTTTGAGTGATTTTGAGCTTTTAATTTCTGTGATTTTAACCCAAAATACAAAATGGGATAATGTCTTAAAGGCTTTAAATAACTTAAAAAATGCGCAAATTTCAAGCTTGGAGCAGCTTTTAAATTTATCCAACTTAGAACTTGCTACACTGATAAAACCAAGTGGATTTTACAATACCAAAGCCAAGCGTTTAAAAGAATTGGCAAGTAACATTTTAGATACTTACAGCGATATAGAAAATTTTAAGAAAAATGTAGATCGAGAATGGCTTTTAAATACCAAAGGTTTGGGTTTTGAAAGTGTGGATAGTATTTTAAATTATCTTTGCAAAAGAGAAATTTTGGTTGTAGATAGCTATACGCAAAGATTGGCTATGCATTTGAGTTATGAATTTGAAAATTATGAAGATTTAAGAGAATTTTTTGAAAGTGGTATAGAAAATGAGCAAGAAAATTTGTGTCAAATTTTAGAAAAAAAATACGAGCTTTTCGAACTTTATCAAATTTTTCATGCTGTGATTATTGCTTTTGGAAAAGTTGCCTTCAAGGGAGCAAAATTGACTTTAGAGGGTGAAAATTTGATTCAAAATTTAAAGGAAGAGTAATGAAAGCAAAGGGAAGTGATTTAATTCCTGTATTGAGTATAGCAGGAAGTGATTGTAGTGGCGGGGCTGGTATACAAGCTGATCTTAAAACTTTTAGCGCTTACAATCTTTTTGGTATGAGTGTTGTTTTAAGTGTAGTAGCTGAAAATACTGCAAGAGTGATTTCAGTTCATGATATACCCGTTCAAAGTGTGGATGAGCAAATGCTTGCTGTGTTTGAAGATATAGTGCCAAAGGCGACTAAAATAGGAATGATAGGAACTTGTGAGTTGATGGAGTGTGTGGCTAGAAATTTAGAAAAATTCAAACCTCAAAATGTAGTCATTGATCCTGTGATGTTTGCAAAAAATGGTTTTGCTTTAATGCCACAAGAAAATTGCGATTTTTTTAAAAAGACTATAGTGAAATTTGCAGATATTCTTACGCCTAATATCCCAGAAGCAGAATTTCTTTGTGATTTTAAAATAAAAAATGAAGAAGATATGATAAAAGCAGCTAAATATCTATGTACGCAAGGAGCAAAAGCTGTTTTACTTAAAGGGGGGCATAGTGAAGAAAATGCCAATGATATACTTTTTGATGGTAATGAAATTTTTATTTTAAAAGGTGAACGCATAGAAACAAAAAATACTCATGGCACAGGTTGTACACTCTCTTCGGCAATTGCTAGTAATTTAGCCTTAGGGAAAGATTTATTTGATGCTGTAAGCGAGGCAAAAGAATATGTAAGAAATGCGATTTATTATTCTTTAAATTTAGGCAAGGGTTGTGGGCCAACTAACCATTTTTTCAGGTTTTTAAATGAAAAATGATTTAGATCTTAGTCTTTATCTTGTAGCAAGTCGTGGAAAAAAAAGTGATGAGCTTTTTTTAAACACGCTTGAAGAAGCGATAAAAGGCGGAGTAAGTATAATCCAACTTCGCGAAAAAGAATTAAACTCAAGAGAAATTTACAAGCTTGGCTTGAAAGTACAAAAGCTTTGCAAGGAGTATGAAATACCCTTTTTAATCAATGATAGAATCGATATCGCCTTAACTTTAGATGCTGATGGGGTGCATTTGGGACAAGAGGATTTAGAAGTGCGCTTTGCAAGAAAAATTTTAGGCAAAGAAAAAATCATAGGCTTAAGTCTTAAGAACTTAGAACAATTAAAAAATATTGACGGGGCTGATTATTTAGGTTGTGGTGCGATTAAGGCTACTCCAACTAAAGAAAGTTCTGTTATAAGTTTTGAAACCTTGAGTCAAATTTGCGAGAAAAGTCCCGTAGGCGTGGTAGCAATAGGCGGGATTGATAAAGAGCTGATTAAAGAGCTAAAGGGCATTAAAATAAGTGGCATTGCAGTAGTTAGAGCCATAATGGATGCGCAAAATGCTTATTTGGCAGCTAAAGAACTTAGGCAAGAAATGAATGAAAATTTATCTTTTAAATGAGACTGTTTTTGAGGGTGTGGAAAATCTTGTTTTAAATGAGATAGTTTTTTATGATTTTAGTGTCAATTTAGATGAATTTGATGCTTTACTTTGTACTTCAAAAAATGCCCTAAAGGCTTTAAAAAAAACAAAAAATAGTTTAAATTTAGATATTAATGTATATGCAGTAGGGCAAAACACTGCTCAATTTGCTAAGGATATGGGTTTTAAAAAGGTTCAATTTGCGCCAAAATCTTATGGAAGTGAGCTTTTTAATCATTTTAAAGAGGAATTAAAAAACCAAAAATGTCTTTATTTAAGGGCTGAAAATATAGTTTCTACTTTAAATTTAGATCTTAGAACTTATGGGGTAGATTTACAAGAAATCATTGTTTATAAGAATGTTTTTAAAGAGGGCAAACAAACAATCCTTCATCCTGCTATTTTTATTTTTACTTCTCCTTTGAGTGTGGAAAATTTTTTTAAACAATATGATTTAAAAAAGGAAGATAAGGTCATAGCAATAGGGCAGAGCACAGCAAAAAAACTTACTCATCTAGATCATCTTTTTATAAGTTCTAAACAGGATTTAAAAGAGTGTGTGAAATTGGCTAAAAGTCTTATTTAGTTTGATTCCAAAATGATTCTTTTGTATGCAAGATAAAGGTTTTATTTATTAAAATTTCATCATTGACATTTTTTTGTGTATTTAACGCTATGCTCATATGCGCGATTATGATACCATCTTGGCTTAAATTTGCATCTTTGTTGATCGCTTGAAATTTGAAATTTTTACATTGAGCTATGGGATAGTGGTATTGTATTTTGATTTTATCGTTTAAATTAGGATAGTGAAGCGTGATAGAATCTAAACATTCCTTTCCGTCTAATTTAGCTTGATAAAGTAAATATTTAACGAGTTTCTCATCGGCTAAAATTTGGGCTTGTAAATAATAATAAGCATCTTTTACAAATCTTGGTATATAGCTTGAAGTGGTGATATTTAAACTAAGCCATATCCCTAAAGCACTGATTAAAAATACCAAGGATAGTAAAATATAGGCTCGTTTCATATAAATAACCTTTTTGTAAGGCAATATTCTTGCTCTTGTTCTTTTGAACATACTTTAAGTTTTTGTTTTTGTATTTCAAATAAGCTTACATTATCCATAAATATAGAGTATTGCTCAAGCTGATTATCAAAATAAGGATAGAGCTCATAATGAATTTTATCTTCTTTAAGAAATAATTTTATTCTAGCTTGGATAGGGATAAATTTACCCTTAAAAGAAGTAGTGATATTGTTTTCTGAATGAATGAATATTTTTTTTAATTTCTTTACCTACTAGAGCATAGACGATGTTTTGTTTATCGTTGTATAGTTCTTTTCGATTTTGAAGTTGAAGTTTAAAATTACTATTGGGAGAATATAAACTTGTATTGTTTTCTAAAATAAGGCTAGAATTGAGTAATTTTTCTTTATTATCATCAAGATATAATAAATCATCTTTAAGCAAACAGCTTATATGATTTGGCTCAAAAGTAATATTAGTACAAGTTTGAAGCAATTTTTCTAATCTTAACACACTTAAATGAGTTTTTAGTATCAAATCTTTCATTTTTAATTGTTGATTGTTTAAATAATAAAATTCCCACAATGTCCTTGATAGAAAAAGTGCTAAAAATCCGATTAGAATTAATACAAGAATAGTTTCAAAAAGACTAAAAGCTTTATTCATCGTAAAAATATAGGGAGTAATCTTGATTTTGAATATGTAATTTTTTAAATTGAAAGATATTATCATTTGCAGAGTTTTCTTTAAGATCAAAAGTTTTTAAATTCTGTATATGAAGTTTTATATCTCTTTGATGAGGATCGGTATAAAGTTTATCTTGCAGTGTGTATAATCTTTCAAAATAATTTAAATAATCATGATTGTCATTTAGCTGATAAAATAATTTAGAAATACTTGTAAAAATTAATCCTAGGATAATTATACAAAGAATTAATTCTAAAAGCGAGAATGCAACTTTCATGTTGCACTAGCATTAAGAGCCTCAAAGAAAGTCCCACGGATACCTTTTTGCTCTAATACTTTAATCCCTTTTATAGTAACACCTGCAGGCGAGCAAATATTTTCCTTAATGATGGCTGGGTGCTCGTTTTCTAGCAAGGTTGCAGCACTTTTAAAAAGCGAACGAGTGAGATTTAAACTCAGCTCTTTTGATAATCCTTCATACACGCCAGCATTGGCAATGCTTTCAGCTACTAATGCTAAAAAAGCAGGAGCGCAACCGCTTATAGCCATGGCAGCATTCATTTGTTTTTCTTCGTTTAACGCATAAGCTTTGCCAAAAGTATTTAAAATTTCTATGATTTCATCTTTAAAATTTGAATTTTTTAAAACATAAGGAGTTGTGGAAGCTTTATATTTAGCTGCTGTATTTGGCATTATCCTTGCATAATTTTGGGCTTGGATAAGTCTTAATTTATCAAAATCCGTATTGGCTAAAACTGAAATTAAAATTTTTGCCTTGCCTTTTAAATTTGCTGCGACACTTTCTAAGGCATAAGGTTTAAAAGCTAAGATAATATTTTTATTTTCTATATTAAAATCTTTATAGAGTAAAGTTTTAAAACCTTCTTTTTCTAAAATTTGAAGTTTTTCTAAATTTCTACCGACTATATAGATATTATAAGAATCTTTTAATCCATAAGCCAAAGCTTGCGCCATCGCACCATTAGCAAGTATATATAAATCAGCTTTCATTACTTCTTAATATAATTTGCAATTTGATCCGCTTGAAAAAAGTTAGGATAAGCTACAGTATCTAAGATTACTTGCACCATGGAATTATTATCAAGATTAATAACCACAGGAGCTAGGAAATTTACAGTAGATTCTTCTATACTTTTAGCAATTGCTACTATATTGAAAATTTTCATATTTGACTCTGGTGTCAAAGAAAGCAATTCTTGGTAGTATGTAGGTATCTCAAATTCATAATCTGGTCTTATAAGATAAGGATTAATAAGAACAAAAGAAAAATCTTTTCCATCAAGACTTTTAAGTCTTACAAACACTTCATCAATGGTTGAAAATTCCATATTTTTGGTTTCTTCAAAACCTAAGATAGGGCATTTAACAGCTAGTGTCATTTTTTCTCCTCGAGTTTATAATAAAATATTTTATCACAAAATAAGCAATATTAGTTCCAAAATTTAAATTTATTTATTTATTTTCACTATAATTTTAACTACAAATAATCATAAAGCATTTAAAATAGTGTATTTAACTAAAAAATGAAAAAGGTAAAAACTAATGAAAAAATTTTTTTTTCTGTTTATTTTATGGGGAATTTTATTTAGTGCTTGTAGTACAAAAAGTGATGAAGGGTTGTATAATTTAAGTGCAAACGAATGGTATAAACAAATCATTAAAGATTTGCAAGATAAAGATTTGGAAAAAGCTGATGATCATTATAATGGTATGGCAAGTGAGCATATAGCAGATCCGCTTTTAGAAACAACACAAATTATCTTAGCACAAGCACATATGGATGAAGAAGAATATCAATTAGCGGAGTTTTATTTAGATGAGTATAATAAAAAATTTGGAAATTCACGCAATGCAGATTATATTCGCTATCTTAAAATCAAAGCTAAATTTGATGCCTTTGCCGTGCCAAATCGTAACCAAGCTTTAATGCTTGAAAGCCAAAAAGAAATAGATAGTTTTTTAAATGATTATCCTTATACAGAATACGAACCTTTAGTACAGACTATGTTAACTAAATTGAATTTAGCTGTATTTTATTTAAATGATACAATACAGGATTTATATGAGCGTACAGGTCATACTCAAAGTGCTGAAATTTACCAAGAAAGATTGCAAGAAAGTGAGTTTTATCAACAAAGCATTATCAAGCCAGAACTTCCTTGGTATAGAAGTATATTTGAAAAATTTTAGATTTAAGGGAAACTGATGCAAATTGAAGAAATACAAAATTATCCAAGTGATTTACCTATTTTAGTAGAAGATGAATTATTTTTATATCCATTTATGATTACCCCAATTTTTATTAGCGATTCTGCAAATATGAAAGCTTTGGATTTGGCAATTAAAAACGATTCAATGCTTTTTGTAGCCCCTTCAAAGCTCGAAAATGGAAGATCTTTTGATGAAATTTATGATTGTGGGGTAGTTGGAACGATTATGAGAAAAGTTCCCTTGCCTGATGGTAGAGTAAAAATACTTTTTCAAGGTTATGCTAAGGCTAGGATTATAAAACCACTTTCGAGCAAGCCCTTAGAGGCTAAAATAGAGCTAATTAAAGAAGAGTTTTTAGAGGGTGCAAAAAAAGAAGCTTTACTAGATGTTTTAAAAGAAAAAGTTAGAGCTTTGGCAAATATTAGCCATTATTTTTCACCTGATTTGCTCCGAACTATAGATGAGGGTTTAGATGCTTCTAGAATTTGTGATTTGATTTTAAATACTGTTCGTATAAAAAAGCAAGAAGCTTATCAATTTTTTATCTTAACCGATCTAGAAGAAAAGCTTTTAAAATTAATAGACTTGATAGCCCAAGAGATAGAAGCCAATAAAATTCAAAAGGAAATTAAAAACAAAGTTCATTCTCGTATTGATAAAGTCAATAAAGAATATTTTTTAAAAGAGCAACTTAGACAAATTCAAAAAGAATTAGGTAGTGACAATCAAAAAGAAGACGAAGTTAGAGATTATTATAAAAAATTAGAAAGCAAAAAGAAATTTATGCACGAGGATGCTTATAAGGAAATTAAAAAGCAAATTGAAAAATTTGAACGTATACATCAGGATAATTCTGAAGCTTCTATGATACAAACTTATATTGAAACCGCTTTGGATGTGCCTTTTGAGAAAATAGCAAAGAAAAAACTTGATATCAAAGAAGTGGCTAAGCAGTTAAATCATGATCATTATGCTCTTAATAAACCAAAAGAGCGCATTGAAGAGTATTTTGCTGTTCGTGAGCTTTTAGAAAAACGCGGTGTAGCAGATAAAGATGGGGCTAAGGTTATACTTTGTCTTTATGGACCTCCAGGAGTTGGAAAAACTTCACTGGCTAATTCTGTCGCTAAGGCCTTAAAAAGAGAACTTATTCGTATAGCTTTAGGGGGCTTAGAAGATGTGAATGAATTGCGCGGACACCGCCGCACCTATATAGGTGCGATGCCAGGGCGCATTACTCAGGGTTTAATTGAAGCAAAGCAAATCAATCCTGTAGTTGTGCTTGATGAAATTGATAAGTTAAACAGAAGCTTTAGAGGTGATCCTAGTGCAGTTCTTTTAGAAATTTTAGATCCTGAACAAAATTCTAAATTTAGGGATTATTATTTAAATTTTAATCTTGATTTAAGCAAGGTGATTTTTATAGCAACAGCTAATGATATAAGCAATATACCTGCTCCTTTAAGAGATAGGATGGAATTTATAGAGTTAAGCTCTTACACTCCAAATGAAAAATTTCACATTACTAAAAAATATTTAATTCCTGATGAGCTTAAAAAACATGGATTAAAATCTAGTGAATTAGATATTAATGATGAGACTATAGAGCTTATCATAAGCGAATACACTAGAGAATCAGGGGTAAGAAATCTACGCAGAAAGATAGCTGAACTGTGCCGTAAAAGTGCTAAAAAATTACTTTTAGAAAATATCAAAAAAGTAAGTATCAATGTTAAAAATTTAAATGAATTTTTAGATAAAAAAGTTTTTGAGATAGAAAAGCATGATGGAGAAAACCGCATAGGACAAGTCAATGGCTTAGCATGGACCAGTGTGGGTGGAGATGTTTTAAAGGTTGAAGCGATTAAGATCAAAGGCAAGGGAGAGTTAACTCTTACTGGAAGTTTGGGTGATGTGATGAAAGAATCTGCTAAAATTGCTTTTAGTGTGATTAAGGTCTTAATCGATGAAGGGAAGATTAAAATTCCTAAAAAGATGATTCTTGATCCTAAAACTAATGTTTATGATAGTTATAATTTGCACATCCATGTACCCGATGGTGCAACTCCAAAAGATGGGCCAAGTGCTGGAATTACGATGAGTACAGCTATTGCTTCAGTTTTTAGTGATAAAAAAGTTCGTTCTGATGTAGCAATGACAGGAGAAATAGATTTGGCGGGTAATGTATTGCCTATAGGAGGGCTCAAAGAAAAGCTTATCGCAGCATATAAGGCTGATATTAAAATAGCTTTGATTCCAAAGAAAAATTACGAAAGAGATTTAAAAGATATTCCTGATGAGGTTAAAGATAATATGAAAATAATTGGAGTTAAAGATTTTGATGAGGTTTTAAAATACGCTTTAGTTTAAAACCTAAAGCAAGTAAGAAAAAAGGCAAAATCAATATTTTGCCTTTTTTAATAAACTTATAGTCCTTCGAAAGGATTATTTACTACTTCTTTTCTATCTACTATATAAGGAATAAGAGCTACATGTCTAGCGCGTTTGATAGCAACTTCTACCATTTCTTGGTATTTTTTGCTTGTTCCTGTTAAGCGGCGAGGCATGATTTTAAATCTTTCTGATAAAGCATGTTTTAACATAGCTGTATCTTTATAATCAATAAATTCAACTTTTGCTTCTGTGTATTTGCAATATTTGCGAGAGTATTTTCTTTTTTCTGCCATAGTTTATCCTTTAAAATGGTAAATCGGTGTCATCGCTATCATAAGCATCAACATCAATTTCTTTAATTTTTTCTTGGTTTTGGTTAGGATTTTGTGTTTTTGTTTGTGCTTGCTGTGGAGCTTTTTTGAAATTATTTTCACTCATATAAGGATCATAACTTTGGTTTTCATAATTTGAATAATTATTATTAGCTCCATAATTATTTCCACCATTGTTAAAATTTCCACCTTGTTGAGGATTGTTTCCTAGCATTTCCATATTTTCAACTTGAACGCTGTGCTTAGAGCGCATTTGTCCATTTTGATCATTCCATTGTTCAAATCTTAAACGACCTTCTATAAGGACTTTAGAACCCTTAGAGAGATATTGGTTTGCTACTTCAGCAGTACGACCATAAAAGCTAATATCGATAAAGCAAGTTTCTTCTCGTCTTTCTCCATTTGTGGTAAACCTTCTTGTTACTGCGATAGCCGAAGCTCCGATAGCGTTTCCATTTTGACCATAACGCATTTCTATATCGCGTGTTAGATTACCTACCAAAACAACTTTATTAAACATTTTTTTCCTTATTGAATTTCAGGCGCGTCTAAAGGTTTGATCTCTTTTTTAGACTGTTTGATGCCATGGCTTAGTTTTTCCCAAGCTGCAATTTCTTTTTTATTTTCATATTTTACAATCAAAAATCTTATCACTTCCTCTGTAATTCTTAAAATTCTTTCAAGCTCTGCAATTAAATTTGTAGGAGCTTTGAAATAAATTACAAAATAAGTTCCTCTTTCGTATTTTTTGATTTTATACGCTAATTTTCTAGTGCCCATTGGAACAACGGTTTCAATTTCTGCACCATTTTTTACAAGGACTTCTTTTACGAATTCCAACTTTGCATTCACTTCCTCTTCGGTAAGCGTTGGTTTTAAAATAAATAAAACCTCATAATGTTTCATATATTCTCCTTTTGGATGTTAAGCCTATGTTTTTCACAGGCAAGGATTTTGCAAAGTTTTTACAATGCAAGGCTTAATTATATCAAAATATACTTAATCTTTACTTTTCGGGCGTCAATAGAGAATGTTTAATTTGGCTTTATGTTGATTATCATTTGTTACTTAATTACAACATATTAAAAAAAATTTAATATTTATATACTTGCTTATTTTGATTTTATGTTATTATTTATTTTGATGGTACCTGAGTTTAGATAATTAAAATACGGGAGGATATTTTATGCAAAATGCAAAACCTATACGATGGTTTACTTTATATTGTTTTAGTGATTGGTGGAGGAACGGTTTTTAAACTTTCTTCTTTAAAAGATGCTTTTTATGTACCTATGCAAGAATTTATGAATCTTAGCAATACTCAAATCGGGCTTGCACTTTCGGTATATGGGATAGTTCAGACTGTAGGAAATTTCGCTTCTATTTATATAGCAGATAGATTTTCCAAAAAAATTCTTATTCCTTTTTCATTGATTTGTGTTGGCTTAGTGGGAATTTATATTTCTACTTTTCCTTCATTTTATGGAATTTTGATTGCTTGGGGTTTGCTTTCTTTATTTGGTGAAGTGGTGTATTGGCCTGTGCTTTTAAAGGCTATTCGTTTACTTGGAGACTCTACTCAACAAGGAAGACTTTTTGGATTCTTAGAAGCAGGTCGTGGGGTTATAGACACTATAGTCGCTTTTAGTGCTTTGGGAATTTTTTTACTTTTAGGATCGGGAGCGGGCGGATTTAAGGCTGCTATACTTTTTTATAGTGCTTGTGTAATTATTGCGGGTATATTAGCATATTTTCTACTTGAAGATGATAAGATCAGCACTAAAGATGACGAGGGGCATGAAATCAGTAAAAATAAAGCTGCTTGGAATTGGGGTTATAAAGGCTGTTAAAACACCTGAAATTTGGGTAGTTTCTTTGACAATTTTTACTATTTATTCAGTGTATTGTGGACTTACATATTTTATACCTTTTTTAAAAGATATTTATGGTATGCCAGTAGCTTTGGTGGGTGCTTATGGTATTATCAATCAATATACTTTAAAATTGGTTGGAGGGCCAATTGGAGGTTATTTGGCAGATAAGACTTTCCGTTCTTCTACAAGATACTTGCGCTTCGCTCTTATTTTGGCTGCGGTTGCAATTTTAATTTTTATTTTTATGCCGCATGAAAAGTTAAATATTTATTTTGGAATGAGTTTAACTTTAGGGTTTGCAGCTATTGTTTTTACTATGCGTGCTACATTTTTCGCTCCTGTGGATGAGATTGAAATGCCAAGAGAGATCAGTGGTGCTGCGATGAGTATAGCTTGTATATTTGGTTACTCTCCACAACTTTTTTGTTTCGCGCTTTATGGTTTTATTATAGGTCAGTTTAAAGGTTTGTTGGGATATCAAATCGTTTTTGCCTTAATGGGATTTTTTGCGATTTGTGGAGTGATTATAACAACTATTTTACTCAAGATGATAGCTAAGAAAAAAAGATTACAAGGAGCAAGATGATGAAAATTGGTTTAGAAACAGAAAGTATGCACCTTTGGTTTCAAAATGGCAGAATGGATATATTTTCTTATATCGATTTTGCTCAAGAGCTAGGTTGTGATGGCATTATTATAAATATTATCAAAGATTTTGGCTTGGACGAGGAGTGGGGCTGCTTAGGAAGCAACAATGAGGGTCATCTTAAAAAAATTAAAGAAAAATTAGACACGTATGGTATGTATTGCGAGATTGATTCTAAGGGTTTTGATAAGGACAAATTTGAAAAAATTGCGAAAGTTTCTCAGCTTTTAGGGGCTAAAATCATCCGTTCTTATGTGCCCTTGACAGACAAAAATAAAAAGGTTAAAAATGCTAGCGATGGAGCTTATGATGATTCTAAAATCACGGCCAAATTTGACAAGAGTGAATTTTTAAGCACGGCAGATGAGATCAAGGCTTTAATTCCGCTTTTAGAAGAGTATGATTTAAAACTTGCCATTGAAAATCATGAATATCAAACTTCTGATGATTTACTTGAATTATTAAATTTGATTCATTATCCTAGAATAGGATTTTTATATGATTTTGGGAATTCAATGATGGCTTATGAAGAGCCTATTAAAGCTTGTGAGAATATGGCTAAGCATACTTTTAGTACACATTGTAAAGATCATATCGTATTTATAGAGGATGATACTAAGTATGTATGTGGTGTACCTTTGGGTGAGGGAAATTTGGATATTAAGACCTGTGTGGAAATTTTAAAACAAGCCGGACTGGATCGTATCAATATAGAACAATGCTATCCTTATTGTGCTACTTTTAAGAGAGAAGAGGGTACAGGTGGGGTTAAAGAGCTGGGCAAAGGAGCTTTTAAAATTGAAAAGCCCTTGTTTAATGACTTAAAAGCAATGCAGTATTATTATCCTCAAGAGGTTTCTAAAGAACATCTAGAAAGACTTTTAATTTTGCAAAAAGAGGGTTGTGAAAGAAGTGTGAAATATCTAAAGAGTATCATATAAACAAGCTTTGATCTAAAGCTTGTTTGATTTCTTCAAGCATGGCAAAGCGTTTTTTATACATTGAACGCTTGCTGCTTGGAATTTCTTCAAGATTTTTTCGCTTGTGAGAAAGTTCATAATATAAATGATTATTGATCTTAATAAGCTTTCCCCCATTTTCTAGCCAAATTTTTTGATAATCTACAAAATAGCCTTTTTCTTTTCCTTTTTGAGAACGGATTTGATTTTTTTCATGTACACCTAAAGTAGCTTGAAGTTTTAAAATTTCACAAAGCATCTTAGAGCATTCTATAAGTAAAGCAACAGGGCACAAACCATGACATTTTTTAGTTAAAATTTTATTAATTTCTAAAATATTAAAATCTTTGTATTTATGTCCTTGTATACAAGAAAGTAGAAGATTGTTTTCTAAAGTAAAGCAAAAATTACATTGCGAGATAGTGTATTTTTTAAATTTTAAAGAAAAAGCCCAAAAACCTTCTTCGTAAACATTATTGGTTATATCCTAAAAAAAGCTCAAAATCTTCATCAAAAGAAAAAATTATTTGTTCCTCGGGAAGAAATTTAAAACAAGCGAGTCCCTTATCAACATCATAAATAAGTGTTTTAACACGTTCATTTGCTTTAAAACTTTTATCGCAAAATCTTCTTGTAGCATTGTAACAAGCATAGGGTCTTTGAGAGAAAAAGTCTTTTAAATGTTTATTTTTTTCTTTATTAAGCGTTTTTTCTAGAAGTCTTACTTGAGGAAAATATAAAATTTTTCTTACTTGAAAACGCAAATAGCGCCAAAAGATTATACTTTTTCTTCTATCAGTAAAATTTGGAATAGGGTAGGAAAATTTTTTATTCACCTATAATCCTTGATATATCATTATAAGTTGCAAAGAGCATTAAACTTAAAAGTATTGCCATGCCTGTATAGCTTAAATATTCAAAAGTACGCTGTGGAACTTTGCGTCTAAAAATCATTTCATAAAGATTAAAAAGTATATGTCCTCCATCTAACATAGGGATAGGTAAAAGATTTAAAATGCCTAAATTTATAGAAATTAAAGCAGTGATAAATAGCAATACAACCAAGCTTTTCTCAGCTGCTTTTGAGGTAAGTTCAGTCATAGTGATGATGCCCCCTAAATTTTTAGCCTCTACTTCACCACTTATGAGTTTAATGATACCTTTTACTATAAGAGCAGAAGCTTTAATGCTCTCATCTAAAGCATAATTTATACTTTGCATGCCTTGATGATAGATTATAGTGGTGCTTCCACTAGGGCTTACTCCAAGCTGGGCTTTTGAAACAACTTGTCCAAAATCATTATAAGCTTGTCCTAGTTTTGGAGTGATAAGAAATTCTAAATTTTCTCCTTTTCTGTCGATAAGAATTTTTAAGGGTTCAAGACTTAGATGATTAGAAATTTCATCAAAACTTTGAATTTTTATGCCATTTATAGCAAGTATAGTGTCATTATTTTCAAGTCCTGCTAAAGCTGCGGCTGAATTAGGTGCGATATTTCCTATTTGTGGACTTAGTTTTTGTATGCCTAAATTTCCTATGGCTATGTAAAGTAAAAAGGCTAGGAAAAGATTAAAAAAAGGTCCTGCAAAAAGAATATAAATTTTTTTTATAGGGCTTAAAATACTATAGCTATCCTGATCTTGATTTTCTAAGCTAGGCTGCATATCATCTTGCCCTTTAAGTTTAACATAGCCACCTAATGGTAAGGCACTCAAGCGGTATTTGGTACCTTTAAATTCACGCTCAAATAAGCTTTGTCCAAAACCTATGCTAAAAATTTCTACTTTAACACCTAAGGATTTTGCTGCTAAAAAATGACCTAGTTCGTGAAAGAAAATCAAAAAAGAAATAACTAAGATAGTTGCTAAAAATTCTATAGAGTAAAATTTAAACCCAAGAACTAAAATCAAAGCTAAAAAAAGTAAAGACTTCATTGTAATTTTCCTTTGCTTTGCTTAACATAACTAAAAATATACTCAAATCCTGAATAAAGTGTGAGAAATAAAGCAATATAAAGTAAAATATCTCCACCTATCCATTCCATAGTTAAAAACCCTATGGCTATCATTTGAAAAGTTGTTTTTAATTTTCCAGTAAAAGAAGCATTGACATTTAAATTTTCACTTACCATAACCACGCGAAAACCCGTGATAAAAAATTCGCGCACTAAGATAAGATAAACAATCCATTCATTAGCCTTTCCTGATAGAAGAAGGCCTAAAAAAGCTGCTAGGGTTAACATTTTATCTGCTAGAGGATCTAAAATTCCACCAAGCTTTGTGGTTTGTTGTAAGGTTCTAGCTATAAAGCCGTCAAAAAAATCACTCAAGGCTGCCAAAGCAAAAGTTAAAGCAGCAAAATAATTAATCCAGCTTTGATGTATATTATCAAATTTATAACTCAATAAAAAAAAGAGCAAGGGTGCTAAAATCATCCTTAGCACAGCTAAAGTATTGGGTATGTTCATAAAAAACCTTATTTTAGATTAAGATAAAACTATTAGATAAAATTGTATAAGATTTAGGCAAAGCTTTAGTAAAAAAATATTTAAATTTATATTTTTTTGAAATATAATGTAAAAAATATAAACACCTTGCCTAAAAGAGCAAGGTAAAAATCAAAGAAATTGAACTATCTTGTCAAATTCAAAGCGATTTTTTTGTGGAATTTTCTCATCATTAGAATACCCTAAAGCTATCACCAAAGTAGATTTTTCTTTTTTAGTATCAAGCAAAAGATAAGAATCGAGTTTTTCTTTATCAAAACCGCCTATGGTACAACTTGCTATATTTAAAGCATTGGCACTATAAAGTATACTCGCAAGTGCTATATGAGCTTGTTCTCTTGCATAGGATATTTTTTGTTCTTGACTAAGGGATTGTAAAAAAGGCATATAAGTATCTAAGCGTTTTTGAATTTCTGCTTCACTCATATCTCTTTTTCTAAGCTTATCTTCAAAATAATCTAAAAAATCAAGCCTTGAGACGATGATAATTAACGCCCCGCAATCTTTTACATGTTGTTGTTGATTGCAAATTTGAGCCAGCTCTTCTTTTTTATTGTCATCTTGCACCACTAAAAATCTCCAAGGCTCAAGCCCTAAAGAACTAGGACTTAATCTTGCTATCTCTAAAATAGTATCCAAATCTTCTTTTTTAAGTTTTTCATTTTTAAAATTTCTACAAGAATATCTTGTGCTAAAAATTTCAAGTTCTGTTTTCATCACTTCTCCTTATAAAATTCAACCACTTCATCAAATTTTAAACGTTGAGTAGGGTATTTTGGCTCGTGAGCTTGATAGCCCAAAGATAAGATCACAGCCGTTTCAAAAGGATACTCAAGTTTAAGAAAATCATCCACCTTATCTTTTTCATAGCCCCCTATCATACAAGAATCAATCCCCAAACTCATCGCAGCTAGTGACATTTGCATCATCGCAAGATAGCATTGAAGTTGCGCAAAATGATACAGTTCTTTTTCATCCATTGTATCAGTATCATGGGTATAAATTTTTAAAATTTTTTGGAAATTTTCTTCCTTGGAGCCTGCAAAACGACGAATCTGTTTTTGCGCAAATTCATCCTTGCTTTGCAAGTCTTTTCTTGCTAAAAGAATGATATTATGACTCGCACTTGCTACGCTTGCCTGATCAAAACAAAGTTTAGCAAGCTTTTAATTATCTTCTTTATTTTCTAAAACAATAAATTTCCAGGGTTCAAATCCATGTGAGCTAGGAGCTAAAATTCCACTTTCTAAGATAAAACGCAAATCTTCTTCACTGATTTTTTTATCATTAAAAAGTTTACAAGCTCTGCGTTTTGAAATTAGTTCTTTAAAATTCATATTTAATCCTTTAATTAAAAATAATAATATCAATTATAAAATGCAAAACTTAATCAAAAAATATTATAGTTTGATATTTTTCTTAAAAACAAAGCCAGATTTTTCAAAATCCATTTTTTGGATATAAAATTCATGGGCTTGTGTTCTAAAAAAACTTGAGCTTAATTCCAATTCTTCATATCCTTGTTGTTTTGCCCAAATTTGAATTTTTTTAAAGAAAGATTGACCCACGCCTTTGCCTCTTAGGGCTTCATCTACAACAAAATCACAAATATAAAGACAATGATTATGATAAAGTACATTAAAGGGCATAACTCCACAAGCTGCTTTGAAAGCTCCCTTGTCTTCATATGCAAAAAGTTTATAATGTTGAGTTTTTTTAGCAAGTTGAAATTTTTCTAAAAAATCCTCTAAAGACAGATTATTTCTTAATTGTTTTATCAAGGGATAAATTTTTTCTAAGTCTTCTTTTAAATTAATTTCTCTCACTATCAATCCCTTTAAAATTCAAATATTTCAGGTTTTAATTTTAAAAGCAAGCAAAAAGTCGCTAAAGTAGCTTGTTTTTGCATAAATTCACGGTCGCCACTTAAATAAAGAGTTTCTTGGACGAATGTTCCATCTTTAAACATCGCTCCTATATAAACTGTGCCTGATTTTACCAACCCTTCATCTTGCTCTCCTGTAACACCGCTAATAGCTAGTGCAAAATCAGGTTTTGCAGTTTTAAAGATACCTTTAAGCATAAAATACACACAACGCTCGCTGTATTCGCCTTGATTTTCTAAAATGCTTTCACTAATACCCAACCATTCGTGTTTGATTTTATTAGAATAGCTTACGATAGAACCTTCAAAAATTTCACTCACTCCACTAAATTTTGTAAGAGTGCTTGCGCAAAGTCCGCCTGTGCAGCTTTCTGCAAAAGAAATTTTGATCTTTTTTTCTAAAAGTTTTGAAACGATAAATTGTATAGGATCTTTGCCTAAAAATACTTTTTGTCCAAAAAGATTTTTTACACTCGTTAAAAAACCATCTAGCTTGCCAAAATTAACACAACTTGCTTTAATAAGAGTAAGATTTTCTAATATCTTGCTTGATTTTATACTGACTTCGTAAGATTTGGTTAAGGTATCAAGCAGTAAAACGGCACTCTCATCATCTATGCCTAATAAACAAAAATAAGCAAAATTAGGAAAAATATCTCCAAGCAAAGGAGGAAGTTTTTGTCCTGGATTTGTTTTGATAACATTGATTTTTGAATTGATAAAATCACATATAAAACTATCCTTTTGAAAATAAGCTTTATCAGGGACTAGATTATCTTCTTTTAAGACTAGATTGTCTTCACTTAGGGTGGCTAAAATTTTTGCTATGGTAGCATAGTGGTTTGGCGTGGTAAAAAGAGTTATGAAATCATATTTGTCTAGTAATTTTTCAAGCAAAAAGGGTAATTCTTTATCGGTTTTATTTTGAAAACGAGTTTCATGAATTTCTTTAAATTTATTTTCATAACTACGATAAATATAATCCTTAAAATTTTCATTCATTATAAGTTCATCACCGATAAGAAAAAGCAAATGTTTCATAATTTTTTCCTTTTTTATAGTAATTATAGCTAAATTTTAAATTATTTTGAGTAGAATTTAAGATTATAAAAACTTCATCTAGGTGGAACAATGGATTATAAAGATACCCTGCTTTTGCCAAATACTACTTTTGCAATGCGCGCTAATTTGGCAGAATTTGAGCCAAAGAGATTTGAAAAATGGTTTAGCAAGAATTACGCTTATGAAAAAATGAAAACAAAACGTAAAGAGGCGAAGAAAGCTTTTACTCTTCATGATGGCCCTCCTTATGCTAATGGACATATCCACATAGGACATGCTTTAAATAAAATCTTAAAAGAAACGATTATCAAAATGCATTATTTTAACGGAGAAAGCATTCGCTTTACTCCAGGTTGGGATTGTCATGGCTTGCCTATAGAACAGCAAGTTGAAATCAAACTTGGAGATAAGAAAAAAAGCTTGAGTAAAAAAGAAATTCGATCATTTTGTAGAGAGCATGCAAACGAATTTGTGAACATCCAAAGAGACGAATTTAAAAGTCTTGGTGTGATTGCGGATTGGGATAAGCCTTATCTTACGATGAAATTTGAATTTGAAGCGGCGATTTACCGCACTTTATGCGAGATTGCTAAAAAAGGTTTGCTTTGCGAGCGTTCTAAACCTGTTTTTTGGAGCTGGGCGGCTAAATCAGCTCTTGCTGAAGCTGAGGTAGAGTATGAAGATAAAGAGGATTATTCTATTTTTGTGGCTTTTGACTTAGATGAGCAATCTTGTCAAAAATTGGGCATTTCAAAAGCAAGTGCAGTGATTTGGACTACTACTCCTTGGACTTTGGTGGCAAATCAAGCTATCGCTTTAAATCCAAATGAAAACTATGTTATCACTAAAGAAGGATTGATTTTTGCTAGTGCTTTGCTTGAAAGTATGATAGCTAAAGGTTTGACAAAGGGTGAAATTCAAAAAGAGCTTAATGCAAAAGAGTTTGAAAAATTAGAGGCTATCAATCCTTTAAATTCAAGAAAATCTATCTTGATTATGGGTGAGCATGTTTTAATGGAAGGTGGAAGCGGGCTTGTGCATACAGCTCCAGGACATGGCGAGGATGATTACTATGCTTGTTTGAAATACGATATAGAAGTGATTATGCCTGTGGATGATGGGGGTTGTTATGATGAAACCTTGCGCCACAAAGGACTCTTGCCATCCGATTTGCTTGATGAATTTATCGGACTTCATATCTTCAAGACTAATGAAAAAATTTTAGAGCTTTTAGGAAATCATCTTTTACATTCTTCTAAATTTATACACTCCTATCCATTTTGCTGGAGAACACATAAACCTGTGATTTATAGAGCGACTAAGCAATGGTTTATTTTAATGGATGAGCCAAAACTAAAGGGTAAAACTTTAAGAGAATGTGCTAAAGAGCAAATTTTAAAAACAAAATTTTATCCACAAAGCGGAGTAAAAAGAATAGGCTCTATGGTGGAAAATCGCCCAGATTGGTGTATTTCAAGACAAAGAGATTGGGGGACGCCTATAGCTTTCTTTAGAGATAAAAATACTAAAGAAGTGATTTTTGATGCTGAGCTTTTTGATTTTGTGGCAAATATATTTGAAAAACACGGTGCTGATGCGTGGTGGGAGTTTGAAATCAAAGATTTAATTCCTACAAATTCAAAATACAATGCAGACAATTTAGAAAAAGTTTATGATATTTTAGATGTTTGGTTTGATAGTGGAAGTACTTGGAATGCAGTTTTAAATAGCGGAATCTATGATGCAGGAGAGAAGAGAGCAAGTATGTATCTAGAAGGAAGCGATCAGCATAGAGGTTGGTTTCAAAGCTCTTTGCTTGTAGGAACAGCTATCAATGAATTTGCTCCTTATGAAAGCATCTTAACCCATGGCTTTACCACGGATGAAAAAGGGCAAAAAATGTCAAAATCCAAAGGTAATGTTATAGCTCCTGAGTATGTAGCTAAAACTTATGGGGTGGAAATTTTAAGACTTTGGATACTTTTGAGTGATTATTCTACTGATTTAAAAATTTCAGACAATATCTTAAAGCAAGTAGGCGAGCAATACCGAAAAATAAGAAATACCATAAGATTTTTACTTGCAAATACTAATGACTTGGAAAATTTAGAAGTAGAGGAATTTAGCTTTATAGATAAATGGATACTGACTCGTGCTACACGCGTATTTGAAAGTGCTAAAGAAAATTTCTTAGCCTATGAATTTGCAAAAGGTTTTAATGTGCTTTTAAATTTCTTAAGCGCTGATTTAAGTGGAATTTATCTTGACATAAGCAAAGACAGGCTGTATTGTGATGCTAAAAATAGCAAGCGCAGAAAATCTGCACAAGTGGCAATGGCTTTAATCGCTAGAGAACTTTTAAATTTATTAGCTCCAAATTTAACTTATAGTGTAGATGAGGCTTTGGAGCATGCTAATAGCTTAATAAAAGGCGACGCTAAAGATGTATTTGATTTGAGCTTGGAAGAAAAATTCGAATATGATTTTAATATAGATGATGAATTTTTATTGAGCGTGCGTGAGAAATTCTTTGAAAATATCGATATACTAAAAAAAGACAAAGTGATCAAATCAACATTAGAACTTAATCTTGACACAAATTCAAAACTTTTAAATTCTATACCTAAAGATGAATTAAATGATTGGTTTATGGTAAGTTTTGATGAAAATTTACAGGGTGAAGTTTTGTGTGAATTTGAAGTAGGGGATGAAAGTTTTAGGATTATGAAAGCTACGCTTTGCAAATGTCCTAGATGTTGGAAAGTAGAAAGCGCTAAAGAGGATGAGCCTTGCATGCGTTGCGCTGAGGTTTTAAAACATGCTTGATAATCCTATCCCCAATTCCATTATTATCGCTACTATAGCAATCACCGCTATTTTTTGTGCAGTGGCGGTTGTTTTTATTAAAAATTTGGCAAAGAAACAGAAGGAAAAAGAATGATAACTTTAAAAGAAGCTTTGAAATACTCTAAAGAAGAGCTTGAAAATCTAAAAAAAGAACTCAATGATAAGGCTAAGAAAGAAAATAAAATAGGTGCTTATATAGAGCAATTCTTAGGCAAAGACTTAAGCGATGGGGGTGAAGGTATACCTATAGCGATTAAGGATAATATCAGTGTAAAAGACTGGGAATTAACTTGCGCAAGTAAAATTTTACAAGGATATGTAGCTCCTTATGATGCTACTACTATTAAAAATTTAAGATCTAAAGGTTTTAGTCCTTATGGACGGACTAATATGGATGAATTTGCCATGGGAAGCTCAAGTGCAACTTCATTTTATGGAAAAACCCTAAATCCTTTAAATTTCGCTCGAGTTCCAGGTGGTTCAAGTGGTGGAAGTGCTGCTGCGGTAGCGGGTGGCTTGGCTTTGGCAAGTTTGGGTTCTGATACAGGAGGATCTGTACGTCAGCCTGCAGCTTTTTGTGGTTGCGTAGGATTTAAACCGAGTTATGGAAGAGTGAGTCGCTATGGTTTGGCTTCTTATTCTTCAAGTTTGGATCAAATTGGGGTTTTAACGCAAAATGTAGAAGATGCGGCAATTTTATATGATGCGATCGCAGGATATGACAAAATGGATAGCACAAGTGCACAAATAGATTTTACATCTACTGCTCCTAATTTAAATGCAGAGAAAAAATTAAGAATTGCCGTGATAGAAAATTATGTCAATGAAGCAAGCGCTGAAGTAAAAAACGCACTTTTAAAAACCATAGATATGTTAAAAGCTAATGGACATGAGATTGTATATAAAAATTTACTTGATTCTAAATTTGACATTGCAGCTTATTATATCATCGCAACAGCTGAAGCAAGTGCAAATTTAAGTCGTTATGATGGGGTGCGTTATGGCAAGCGTTCTGAAAATATCCAAAATTTAAAAGAAATGTATGTAAATACACGCAGCGAAGGTTTTGGAGAAGAAGTAAAAAGAAGAATTTTGTTAGGAACTTTTGTTTTAAGCAGTGGATATTATGATGCTTATTATATAAAAGCACAAAAGGCTAGGGCTTTTATCAAGGCAAAATATGAAGAAATATTACAAGATGCTGATCTTATTTTGATGCCTGTAACTCCTACAACTGCATTTGAATTTAATGCGAAGAAAAGCCCTATGCAAACTTATTTAGAAGATGTTTATACTATCTCTGTAAATTTAGCAGGACTTGGAGGCATTAGTGTGCCTGTTGCAAAAGATAAAGAAGGGCTTAATATATCAGCACAACTGATTTGCAAAGCTTATGATGAACAAACCTTGTTAGATGGGGCTTTAAGTTTAGAACAAATGATTAAAAATTAAGGATGAAAGATGAAAATTGTAAAAAGAGCTTTAACTTTTGAAGATGTATTATTGCGTCCTGGGTATTCTGAAGTTCTACCTAAGGAAGTAAAAATTCATACCAAACTTACTAAAAACATCACTTTAAATATGCCTTTAATCTCTGCGGCTATGGATACAGTGACAGAGCACAGAGCTGCTATCATGATGGCAAGACTTGGTGGGCTTGGTGTAATTCATAAAAATATGGATATAGCCTCGCAGGTTAGAGAAGTAAAAAGAGTGAAAAAAAGCGAAAGCGGGGTGATTATCGATCCTATTTTTGTAAGTCCTAAAGCAAGTGTTGCAGAGGCTTTAGAAATCATGGCAGAGTATAGAATTTCAGGTGTTCCTGTAGTGGATGAAGATAAGAAACTAATAGGCATACTTACCAATCGTGATTTAAGATTTGAGAGTGATTTTTCAAATTTGGTTGAAAATGTTATGACTAAAATGCCTTTAATCACTGCTCCAAAGGGTTGTACTTTAGATGATGCGGAAAAAATTTTCAGCACCAACAAAGTAGAAAAACTTCCTATAGTTGATGAACAAGGACGCTTGGAAGGACTTATCACTATAAAAGATCTTAAAAAACGCAAAGAATATCCTGATGCCAATAAAGATAATTTTGGAAGATTACGCGTGGGTGCGGCTATAGGAGTAGGGCAAATGGATCGTGTGGATGCTTTAGTTGAAGCAGGCGTTGATGTTGTTGTGCTTGATTCTGCGCATGGGCATTCTAAGGGTATTATTGATACGGTAAAAGCGATTAAAACTAAATATCCAAATTTAGATCTTATCGCAGGAAATATCGCTACTGCAGCTGCAGCAAAAGCACTTTGCGAAGCAGGGGTAGATGCGGTTAAAGTAGGTATTGGGCCAGGAAGTATTTGTACTACGCGTATTGTTTCAGGTGTGGGCGTGCCACAAATTTCAGCCATTGATGAGTGCGTGGAAGAAGCAAATAAATTTGGCGTTCCTGTGATAGCCGATGGCGGGATCAAATATTCAGGTGATATCGCAAAAGCTTTAGCTGTAGGTGCGAGTTCTGTTATGATAGGATCGCTTTTAGCTGGAACGGATGAGAGTCCAGGAGAGCTTTTTACTTATCAAGGAAGACAATATAAGTCTTATCGTGGTATGGGCTCACTTGGGGCTATGCAAAAGGGAAGTTCGGATAGATATTTTCAGCAAGGAACTGCACAAGATAAATTAGTTCCTGAAGGTATAGAAGGACGCGTGCCTTATGTAGGAAGTATAAAAAATGTCGTGCATCAGCTTTTAGGAGGACTTCGCTCTTCTATGGGTTATGTTGGAGCTAAAGATATAGAAGATTTTCAAGCAAGGGCTGAATTTGTTGAAATCACAAGTGCGGGACTTAAAGAAAGTCATGTTCATGATGTAACGATAACCCATGAAGCGCCAAATTATAAGGTAAATCAATGAGTTTTGAAGAAAACTTAAAAAATGCAAATGAATCCTTAGAGAAACTTAATGATAAAGAATTAAGCTTAGATGAAAGTGTGAAAATTTATAAAGAAGGATTAAAAAGCATTGAAAAAGCAAGGCTTGCTCTTGAAAAAGCAAGGCTTGAAGTGGAGCATATCGATGAGTAAGATTGCTGCTTTGCAGTTTCCGACTTTAGCATTGAGCGAATCAAGGCTTGATTATTATCTAAAAGCTTCTAAGGATAGTGGAGCAAATTTAGTCGTTTTGGGCGAATATGTGATCAATAGTTTTTTTACAGAGCTTTTGGCTATGCCAAAGTCTATAATTAAAGAACAAAGCGAAGCTAAAAAAGAAAGCTTGATTAAACTTGCTAAAAAATACGAATTAGAAATCATCGCTCCTTATGTAAGCGTTGAAGCTAAAAGTTATAAAAAACTTTGCTTAAAAGTTACTCCAAATGGTGTGAAAAGTTATGAACAGCAAATTTTAATGCCTTATGAACATTGGAATGAAGAAAAATTTTTCAGCAACAAAACTCCATCAGAATTAAAAATTTTTACTTTTAATTATGAAAAATTAAAATGTGCTTTGCTTTTTGGTTTTGAGACACATTTTGATATTTTTTGGCAACAGATTATGGCGAAAAAAATTGATTTGGTTATCGTTCCTAGTGCTTGTACTTTTGAAAGTAAACAAAGATGGGAAGAACTTTTAAAAACAAGAGCGTTTTTAAATTCTACAAGCATTTTAAGAGTCAATCGCATAGGTAAAACAAAAGATGAATGGAATTTTTACGGTGATACTTTGTTTATCAATGCTTTTGGTGAGATAGAAAGTAAATTGGGTTCTGAAGAAGAAATGCTTATCATAGAGCCTAAAAAAAGTGATGAAGCAAGAAAACTTTGGGGTTTTGATAAGATAATAAAAGAATTTAAAAATTAAATTTATACTTATAGATTTATAAGTTTATAAAAGTTATCTAGAGCTGATAGAAGCTAAGGTTTATATTTTCTTTTTAGTAAAAAAGTGCTAAAATTTAGCCTTTAAAGTATAAAGGTTTAAATGATGCAAAATATCCATTTTATCGGCATAGGCGGTATAGGAATTTCCGCTTTAGCAAGATTTTTAAAAGAAAAAGGTTTTAAGATTAGCGGAAGTGATCTTAAAGAGAGTAAAATCACTAAAGAACTAGAAAAAGAAGGGGTTAAGGTCAGTATCCCTCATCATAAAGATAATATTTTAAACAAAGATTTAGTTATTTATTCTGCTGCTATCAAAGAAGAAAATCCTGAATTTAAATACGCTAAAGAATTAGGCATTAAATGCCTTTCACGCAAAGAGGCTTTACCTCTTATTTTAGAAGATAAGCGCGTTTTTGCAGTTGCAGGAGCACATGGAAAAAGTACGACTTCAAGTATTTTAGCTTCTTTGCTTGATGATGCTTCTGTGATTATCGGAGCGATTTTAAAAGAATTTGGTTCAAATATGATTTATAAAGAAAGCCAAAACCTTGTTTTTGAAGCTGATGAGAGCGATAGTTCTTTTTTAAATTCAAATCCTTATTTGGCTATAGTTACTAATGCAGAAGCAGAGCATTTAGATCATTATGGCAATGAAGTTTCAAAACTCCATCATGCTTATACGCAGTTTTTAGATGTGGCTAAAATTCGCGTGATTAATGCTGAAGATGAGTTTTTGAAAAATTATAAAAATGAGTCAATCAAACTTTATCCAAGCAAAGATATCAAAAACTGCACCATGTGTATAGAAAATTTCAAACCTTTTACAAGTTTTGAGTTAAAAGATTTAGGTGAATTTAAGGTTTTTGGTATGGGATATCATTTAGCTCTTGATGCGTCTTTGGCGATTTTGGCGGCTCTAAATTTTTTAGATATAGAAACGATAAGAACTAGGCTTAAAAATTATCAAGGTATTAAAAAGCGTTTTGATATTTTACATGCTGATGAAAATTTGGTTTTAATCGATGATTATGGTCATCATCCTACCGAAATAAAAGCGACTTTAAGTGCAGCACAAGAATACGCAAAATTAGGCGGATATAAGAAAATCACAGCTATCTTTGAACCCCACCGCTACACGCGTTTGGCTGCAAATTTAAAGGAATTTGCAAGGGCTTTTGAGAGTATTGATGAGCTTGTAATTTTACCTGTTTATGCTGCAGGAGAAGAGCCTATAGAACTTGATTTAAAAGCGGTTTTTCCTAAGGCTTTATTTGTAGAAGATATCAAAAGAGAGGGTAAATTTTTGGTGGCTTCTAAGGGGCAAGTTTTTGAAGAAGGGCTTATTATAGGTTTTGGCGCAGGAGATATCAGCAACAAATTAAGGCAAAAGAATGAGTAGGTTTTTTTTATATCTTTTAATCATCTTAATTTTAGCCTTAATCACTTTTGCTTTGCGTGAAAAATTAGGCAAAAAAACTAAACCTTTTTTTGGTATTTTGCTTGTGATTTTTATTGTTTTAGCAGTATTTTTTGAATTTGAAAACACGCAAAAAAGTCATTTAAGAACAGATATTATCGTAGCTTTTAATCAAAATAAAAATATTTTATGTAAAGATATAAATATCTCTAAAGCTTATTTTAATTACGAATTTGGGACAGGAAGCTTTATATCAAAGGATAATAATCAAAACTTTAATTCGTTGATTATCGATATTAGAGATTGTAGGTTAAACGATGAATGAGATCAAAGAAGAATTACTTTTAAAACTTGATTTAAATACTTATTTGTATGAATTTAAGTCTTGTTTTGCAAGGGATAAAGAAATTTTTTTACAGGGGGATTCTCACCTTCATTTTAAGCGTATCAATGAGCTTTGCGAGACTGAATTTCCAAATTTGCCCGAGCTTTCAAATTTGGATAAGGCTTTGGTACATTTAAGCAAACAAGGAGTTTTACATTTAGATGAGATTTTTGAATTTGTAAAAATTTTTCGCTATTTTGAAAAGATCAAAAAGCTCAATTTAGGCAGCAATTTAAATTCATGGCTTGAAAAGATTGAATTTGTCAATGGAATTTTAGATCTTTGTGAAAAATTTGATGAAAAGGGCGAGTTAAAAGAAAGCTTAGATGAAAGATTGGTAAATATCAATACAGCTCTAAGATTAAAAAATGAAAGCATAATAGCTGAGTTTAAGAAATTTTGCTATACAAAAGCTTTAATGCCTTATCTTATCGATACACAAATCCATCTTATAAACAATCTTGAAGCCTTGCTTGTAAGAGGGGGATTTAACCACGCTATAAAAGCTAAAATCATAGGTAGAAGTAGTGGCGGTGGCTTTTATATCGTGCCTTTAAGTGTTGAAAATTTGCAAAATGATATAGAAAAAATCAAAAATCAAAAAGAAGAAATTTATTATGAATACGCTAAAAATTTCTCAGCTTTTTTAGCAAAAAATCTACCTTTTTTAAAATTTATCAATACAGCCTTTGATCTTTTTGATCATTATAGTGCTAGGGTTTTGCTTGCTAAAAAAAGGGATTTTGAATTTGTTTTGTGTGATCAAAGTACGGATTTAGTGCTTAAAAATTTCGCTCATCCTGCCTTAAAAAATCCAAAAAGCGTGAGTTTGGAATTTAAAAAACAAGTTTTAATCATCACAGGGGTAAATGCAGGCGGAAAATCCATGCTTTTAAAATCCATGCTAAGCGCAGCATTTTTAGCTAAACATCTTTTGCCTATGCATATTAAAGCCAGTGAAAGTAAAATCGGTACTTTTAAAGAATTTGATGCCATCATAGAAGATCCGCAAAATGTTAAAAACGACATTTCAACTTTTGCAGGAAGAATGTTGCATTTTTCTAGACTTTTTTCTAGGAAAAATTTGCTTTTAGGTATCGATGAAATAGAGCTTGGAACAGATTTTGAAGAAGCGGCTTGTTTGTATAGTGTGTTGATTTCAAAACTCATAGCTAATAATCTTAAAATCATCATTACTACACACCACAAACGCCTTGCCATGCTTTTAGCAAAGAATGAGCAAGTTGAACTCATCGCTGCCTTATATGATGAAGAGCTTTCACGCCCAAAATACGAGTTTTTAAAAGGCACCATAGGAAAATCTTATGCCTTTGAAACCGCTTTGCGTTATCAGATTCCGCCGAATTTAGTTAGCGAGGCTAAAAAGCTTTATGGCGAGGATAAAGAAAATTTAGAAGAGCTTGTGGGTAAAAATATCAATCTTGAATTAGAACTAAAAGCTAAGCTTGAAAATGTCGAGAAAAAAGAGCAAAAAGTCGATGAAATTTTACTTTCCTTAAAAGAGCAAAAAGAAAAAAATGAACAAGAATTTCGTACGAGTTTGAGAAATTTAGAATTTAAATTTCACAAAGCCATAGAAGAAGCTAAAAAAACTATACAGCTTAAAGATATAAAAGACAAGCAAAGAAGTCTTAATAAAGCCAATGAGCTTAAAAAAGAAATCATTTTGCCAAGTATGGAGCAAAACGAAGAATTGCGTGTGGGGGATTTTGTAAAATATGAAAAAATTAAGGGTAAAATCATAAGCATTTCTAAAAACGATGCTATGGTTGAAAGTGATGGGATCAAACTTCGTGTGCCTTTAAAACTGCTTAAAAAAAGCACTCCTACACCTAAAATAAGTCCAAAAACAAGCATTAGCGTGGCAAAACCGACCAATCTTAGCGTTAGCTTGGATTTGCACGGGCTTAGGAGTGATGAAGCTATTTCAAGGCTTGATAAATTTATTTCAGATGCTTTGCTTGCAGGCTTTGATGAAGTTTTAGTTTACCATGGTATAGGAACAGGAAAGCTTGCCTTTGCTGTAAGAGAGTTTTTGAAAGCTCATAAAAGTGTCAAGGGTTTTAATGACGCACCGATCAATCAAGGTGGCTTTGGTGCTAAGGTGGTGAAATTATAAGGAAATAAATGATTACAAAAGATAATTTAAAACAAGTTCTAGAAAACTTAGGCTTTAAAAATAAAAATGAAAATTATGTAAAAACAATCAATAATTACACACTTTTAATAGATTATAAAAACCAAAGTATTAATTACCCAAAAGAAATAAAAATTCACGATAAAACTACTTCTAATTTTTCACACCCTGAAAATTTTGTAGTTTTTGAATGTGTGCATAGACTTTTAGAAAAAGGTTATAAGGCCCAACATTTAGAGTTAGAGCCAAAATGGAATCTTGGCAGGGATAAAAAAGGTGGTAAGGCTGATATTTTAGTAAAGGATAATGAAAAAAATCCTTATTTGATTATAGAATGTAAAACCACAGATTCTAAAAATAGTGAATTTATAAAAGAATGGAATAGAATGCAAGAAGATGGCGGGCAGCTTTTTTCTTATTTTCAGCAAGAAAAAGGCGTAAAATATCTTTGTCTTTATACAAGTGATTTTAGCGATAAGTTAGAATATAAAAATTACATCATACAAGCTTACGATAACGAAGAATATCTAAAAGAAAAGGAATTACAAAATTCTTATAAAAAATCTAATAACAATATAGAACTTTTTAAAACTTGGAAAGAAAGTTATGAACTGCAATATTTTAAACAAGGTATTTTTGAAGCAAATGTCAATGCTTATAAAATTTTAGAAATTACTCCAACTTTTGATAATCTTAAGGAACTTAAAGAAGAAGGTAAATATCACGAATTTGCAAAAATTTTACGCAAGCATAATATATCAGGCAAGGAAAATGCTTTTGATAAACTTGTAAATATTTTTCTTTGTAAAATCTATGATGAAACTTTTAATAAAAACAATCTCAAATTTGGATATTTTGGTGTAATGGCAGATACTTATGCAAATATGCAAGATAGATTAATGTGGCTTTATAAAGAAGCTATGAAAGAATTCTTAGGAGAGAAAATTACCTTTGTATCTAATGAAGATATAGAAAAAGACTTTAAGCAATTAAAGATAAAAACTTTAAAAGAAGTAATGCAAAATTACATCAAAGAATTAAAATTTTATTCAAATAATGATTTTGCATTTTTAGAAGTGCATAATAAAGAATTATTCTTAAAAAATGCACTTGTATTAAAAGAAATAGTAGAGCTTTTTGCAAATTACAAGCTTACTCAAAACTCTACAAATCAATTTTTAGGCAATCTTTTTGAACTTTTTTTGCAAAAAGGTATGAAGCAAGATGAAGGGCAGTTTTTTACCCCTATTCAAATTTGTGAATTTATTATGTATTCTTTACCGCTTCAAGAAATGTTAAGCAAAAGCTCTAAAGCTTTAAGGGTGATTGATTATGCTTGTGGTGCTGGACATTTTTTAAACACCTATGCCAATGAGCTTAAGCGTTATCTAACAGAAGATGAGCTTAAAGAGCATTATAAAAATATTTATGGTATTGAAAAAGAGTATCGCTTAAGTAAGGTTTCTAAGGTATCAAGTGCAATGTATGGGCAAAATGAAATCAATATTTTATATGCTGATGCACTTGCTTCTTTTGAATTAGCAAATACAAATAATTTAGAAGGAGAAAAAGCAAAACCACAAATAGAATCAAATAGTTTTGATTTGCTTATAGCAAATCCGCCTTATTCTGTAAAAGGATTTTTAGAAACTTTAAGTGATAAATCTAAGAATACCTATAAACTTTTTAACGATGATATAAACATAGAAACAAATAATTCTATCGAATGCTTTTTTTGCGAGCGAGCAAATCAAATTTTAAATGATAATGCTAAAGCTGCTATTATCTTACCAAGTTCTATTTTAAATAAAGATTCTATTTATAAAAATACAAGAGAAATATTATTTCAAAATTTTGATTTTATTGCCATTGTAGAGCTAGGTAATCAAACATTTGGAGCAACAGGGACAAATACGATTATTTTATTTTTACGCAAAAAAGAAACTTTTAAACAAGAAAATCATCTTATTTCTCAAGATTATAGTTTGATTAAAGAACGCATAGAAGCTGAAAATTTAAAAGACAATGAAAATTTTTATCAAAATTATCTAAGTGCGTATTGTGATTTTAGAAAATTTGATAAAGAGCTTTATAGTAATTTTTTAAATGGAAACTTAGATTCTAATCTTGCAGAGTTAGAAGCCTTTAAAGATTATCGCAATGCATTTAGGCAAACAAGTGATTATAAAAAACTTAAAGAATCTAAAATTTATAAAGAAAGTAAAGATAAGCAAGATTTAGAAGATAAAGCCTTTTTAGCTTATGCTCAGGCAATAGAAAAGGATAAATTGCTTTATTTTAGTCTAAGTCTTAATCAAGAAGTTTTAATCATAAAATCCCCAAGTGATATAAAAGAACAAAAGAAATTTTTAGGTTATGAGTGGAGTAATAGAAAAGGTGATGAAGGTTTAAAAGAATTGCACGAGCCTTATTTGAGCCCACTTTTTGAAAGAGGCAATCCACAAAATGAGACTAAGCTTAATACTTTAATTTGTAAAGCATTTTTAAAAACTCTTAGCGATATACCAAAAGATTTGCAAGGCTATGCTAGTAAAGCAAGGCTTGTTGATATGACAGATTTTGAAAAAGTGGAATTTAATAAAGCTATAAGTTTAAATCCTAGCAATTCAACGCAAAGTGAGATGTCTAATCCTTTTATAAATTCTAAATTTGAGTTAGTAAGACTTAAAGATTTTGTATTAGATATTCAAACCGCAAAGCGTCCTAGTGGTGGTGTCGGCAAATATGAAAACGGTGCACTGAGTCTTGGTGGAGAACATATAGACAATAAAAGTGGGTATATCAAATTAGATAATCCTAAGTATGTACCAATAGAATTTTATGAAAGTTTTGCGTTGCAAGATAAAGGAATTGTAAAACAATTTGATATTTTAATATGTAAAGATGGTGCATTAACTGGAAAAATTGCAATGGTGCGTAATGAATTTATTAGGAAATCTGCAATGATTAATGAGCATATTTTTTTATTGCGTTGTGATAATATAGCAAAACAAAAATATTTATTTTATATATTACATTCTTATAGTGGACAACAAGCTTTAAAGTCTAAAATTACAGGTTCGGCTCAAGGCGGAATCAATAAAACAAATTTAGAATCTATTTTAATACCAAATGCAGACTTTGAGATTCAAAAGCAAATCGTGGCAGAATGTGAAAAGGTAGAAGAGCAGTATAACACAATAAGAATGAGTGTAGAAGAGTATCAAAATTTAATCAAGGCAATACTTCAAAAATGCGGTATTATAGATGATGGGGGGGGGTATGAGCTAAATTCTATTTTAGAAAATTTGCAAAAATTAGAATCTAAGCTTGATTTTAATCTCTTGTTTTCATTTATAGATGATTTTACTAATGCAAGGCAAGAAGACTTAAAGAAATTTAAAGAATTCGTCAAGAATATAAAAGCTATTTTAGACACCCTTCTGATATCTCCAAAAGATGGCTGGAAGAGAATTTCTTTAAAGAATGAACAATATATAGAACTTAATCCTAGTAAAAAAGAAATATCAAAACTTGATGAAAATATGCTTGTCTCATTTATAGAAATGGCTAGTGTTTCAGATAAGGGTTATATTCAAAGTAAGATAGATAGGTCATTAAACGAAGTAAGAAAAGGCTACACATATTTTATAGAAAATGATATTTTGATTGCAAAAATTACTCCTTGCATGGAAAATGGTAAATGTGCTATCGCAAAAAATCTAACAAATAACATAGGTTTTGGTAGCACAGAATTTCATATTTTTAGAGCAAAAACAGGGCTTGATAGCAGTTTCTTATTCTATAATCTAAATCAACAAAATATAAGAGAAAAAGCAGCTCTTGCTATGACTGGAGCAAGTGGACACAAAAGAGTTCCTATAAGTTTTTATGAAAATCTTACAATCCCACTCCCACCGTTAGAAATTCAAGAAAAAATTGTTCAAAACATTGAATTAGTAGAACAACAAATTGATTTTCTTAATCTTAAATTAGAATTTTTAGAAAAAGAAAAAGAAAAAATCTTGCAAAAATATTTATTTTCTTAAAGCATTTTTCGCTAAACTTTGTAAATTTTATAAGGTTTAGCGATGAAAAACATTATGATATTAAGCGGAGCGGGTTTGTCTGCTCCAAGCGGGCTTAAAACTTTTAGAGACAATGATGGACTTTGGGAAGAATACGATGTTATGGAGGTTTGCTCTGCAACAGGTTTTAGAAAAAATCCTAAAAAAGTGCTTGATTTTTATGATGCAAGAAGAGTCCAACTTCAAAGTGTAAAGCCAAATTATGCCCATGAAAAAATCGTACAATTAAAAGAAAAATGGGGTAAAAATCTTTTCATCCTTACGCAAAATGTTGATGATTTGTTAGAGCGTGCAGGCTGCAGGGAAGTGGTGCATTTACATGGTTTTTTACCCGAGCTTCGCTGTTTATCCTGTGATGAAATTTTTAATATAGGCTATGAAAAAATCGCTGATAAACAATGCCCAAAATGCAAAAGCCAAAATTTAAGACACAATATAGTCATGTTTGAAGAGCAAGCTCCTGCTTATGCTACGCTTTATTCTTTACTTCATCAAACTTCATTATTTATTAGCATAGGCACAAGTGGGGCGGTTTTGCCTGTAGGGCGTTATGCTTCAATGTGCGAAAAAAGTATTTTAAATATCTACGAAAAAGATGCGAATTTAGAGCGGTATTTTGATAAAATCTATATAGAAGATATTATAAACGCTATTGATAAAATCGCACTTGATATAGAAAATTTTATGAAAGATGGTAATGTTTGATTCTTTTTTAAGTGGAGTTTTTTTGGGTTTTGGAGTGAGTGTGCCTTTTGGACCTGTAAATATTTTGATTTTAACTTATGCACTAAAAGCTTTTAAAAATTCCATAGTTGTAGGACTTGGAGCATTTAGTATAGATATGCTTTATCTTTTTTTGCTTCAATTTGGGCTTTTAAATTTCTTAGACAATGTCATTTTTATGCGTTTTTTGGCGATTTTTGGTTTTTGTTTTTTAAGCTATATGGCGTATTTGATGCTAAGAAAAAAGAAAGAAAGCTTAAATTTAGAGCATAAAGAATTTAAAGAAAGTCTTTTGAAAAGTTATATTAAAGGAGCTTTTTTAAATGGTTCAAATCCTTTTGTGATAGGATTTTGGCTTAGCGCTGCAAGTGTGGTTTTAAGCAGCGATCATGCTTATTTGATGACTTTAGGGCTTGTTGTGGCTATACTTTTTTGGGTAAGTGCTTTAGCCTTTGTGGTGGTAAGATATAGTCATGTTTTTAGTGCAAAAGTTGTTTTTATAATCAATATAATTTCAGCTATAATTATAGAGTATTTTGCTCTTAATTTATTATATAAAACTTTCTTAGGATAAAAAATGAATGCAAAAGAATTTTTAATCGAACTTTTAAAATTTAAATCTGTTACGCCAAATGATGATGGAGCTTTAAATTTCATCGCTATGGAACTGAGTGATTTTGAAGCTTTTTTCATAGAAAAAGAAGGCATTAAAAACCTTTTACTCACTAAAAAATTTAAAGATGAAGGCGAGCATTTAGCTTTTGGTGGGCATGTAGATGTAGTGCCTGCAGGCGAGGGTTGGAGTAATAATGCTTTTGCGCCTGTGGAAAAAGAAGGCTTTATCTATGCAAGGGGTGCTCAAGATATGAAAAGCGGAGTAGCAGCCTTTGTGGATGCGGCAAAGAATGCGGATTTTAAAGGAGCAAGACTTAGTCTTATTTTAACAAGTGATGAAGAAGGCGAAGCTATATATGGAACTAAGGCTGTTTTAGAATGGATGCAAGAAAGAGATATGCTACCTAATTATGCTGTGGTTGCAGAGCCAACCTGTGTTAAAAAAATCGGCGATAGTATTAAAATAGGGCGTCGTGGTTCTATCAATGGAAAACTTTTAATCCGTGGAAAACAAGGGCATGTTGCTTATCCTGAAAAATGTATCAATCCTGTGCATGATTTTGCACCGGTTTTAAAACTTTTAGCGGGTTTTGATCTTGATCCAGGTAGTGCTGAATTTAGCCCTTCAAAAATCGTTATAACTGATATTCGTGGAGGTATGGGGGTGTGTAATGTTACTCCAAATGATTTAAGACTTATGTTTAATGTTCGCAATTCTCCTGATACAAATTTAGAAGATGTAAGAGCTTATGTGGAAAAAATTTGTCATGGTTTAAACTGTGAGTTAGAGCTAAAACAATCAAGCGAAGCTTTTTTGACAAATATCGATAATAAAATCGTTCAAAAAATGAATGAAAGCGTTCAAAAAATCACTCATGAAGTGCCAGAGCTTAATACCAAAGGCGGTACAAGTGATGCAAGGTATTTTGCAAAATACGGTGTAAAGGTAGTAGAATTTGGGGTTTGTAATGATAGAATTCACGCTATTGATGAAAGGGTAAGTATAGAAGAATTTGAAAAGCTTTGTCTTGTTTTTAAAGATTTGGTGGAGAATTTTAACTAGGAAAAGTTATGGATATATTTAAAAAATATACAAGCGAAATTCAAGCGATTTTTGAAGGAAAAAATTATAATGAGCATAGCTTTAGAACTTGTTTTGAAAATTTACTCAACGAATTAAAACCTAAAGAAGTTAAAATTATTCATGAGCCAAAAAGTGAAAAAGGGCAAGGCTCTATAAGACCTGATTTTAAAACTTATAAACTTATAGATAAAGAAAAAGAGTTAAGCTATAATCATCTTGTAGGCTTTATAGAGTGTAAAAATTTAGATGTAGATTTAAATTTACATTTAAAAGGAAAACAACTTAGCAAATACTTGCAAATTTCACCCAATATCATCTTTACAAACTATAAACGCTTTATACTTTTTTCTTTTGAAAAAGTTGTTTTTGATATTGATTTGCTAGATGATAAGCTTGATTTAAAAGAAGAAAACATAAGCATATTTAGAAATCTTCTTAAAGCTTATTTTGACGATAATAGCACCACCATAAAATCAAAACAAGAATTAGTAAAAGTTTTAAGTACGCAAAGTTTTTATTTAAGCAATGCTTTAAAAATTTCTTTTGATGAAAGTGATGCAAATTCTTCTTTTAAAAGATTTTTTCGAAAAACAAAAGATACCTTTAAAAATATAGAAAAGATAGATTTAAAAGATGAAGAATTTTGCGATATTTTAGCTCAAGCTATAGTATATGGAATTTTTGTTTCTTACATAGAAAATGATGATTATGACTTAGAAAAAATCCCCATAGAAAATTTCATTTCATTTTTACCAAGCACTTTTAGAACTTTAAGTGAATTTGTGTATTTTGCCATACCTTCTTTTTCTCTTCCGCAAGATATCAAATATACTTTAGAAAATATCAAAAAAACTTTATCATTGATAGATAAAATTGCACTTTGTAAAATTTTAAATCAAGATTTAGAAAGTGTAAGTATATATTTGTATGAAGATTTTTTAAAGGCTTATGATGATTTGAGAGCTACGCAAAAACGCAAAGAAGGGGGTGTTTTTTACACTCCAAAAAGTATTGTGGATATGATAGTTTCTTCTCTTGATGAACTTTTAAAAACTAAATTGAATAAAAATAAAGGTTTTAATGACCAAGGCGTAAAAGTACTTGATTTTGCTACAGGCACAGGAAGCTTCTTAGCTAGTGTTTTTGAAAAAATTATTTCCAAAGAAAGTGAAGTTTTTAAAAATGAAGCCATAAAAAATAAATTTTTAAAAGATATTTATGGTTTTGAGCTTTCTTTTGTGCCTTATATTGTAGCAAGGTTAAAACTAGGACAAATTTTAAGAAAAAATGGCTTTGTAAATTTTAGTGACGCTGATTTTCAAATTTTTCTTAACAATACTTTGGACTTAGAAAAAATTGCAAATTTTGATATGTTTATGCCTTTGGAAAATTTAGATACAGAGTGGAAAAAAGCAAGAGATGTTAAACACAGTCAAGATTTGCTTGTTATTTTAGGAAATCCTCCTTATAACGCAAAAAGCAAAAACAAAGGCGAAGATATACTAGAGCTTTTAAAAATTTACAAACAAGGCTTAAATGACAAAAATATACAACCTTTAAATGATGATTATATTAAATTTATGCGTTTTGCACAGTGGAAATTGCTAGAGCAAAACAAAAAAGATTTATTTGAAGAAAAAAAAGGACTTTTAGGTTTTATCACAAATAACTCTTTTATAAATGGAAAAACTCATAGAAAAATGAGAGAAAGCTTGTATAAAAGTTTTGATGAAATTTATATACTGAATTTACATGGAAGTGATAAAGACGCTAAGAATGATGAAAATGTTTTTGATATAAAAGTAGGTGTTTGTATAAGTTTGTTTGTAAAGTATAAAGATGAACCAAGTAATGGTGCTAAGGTATTTTACTACTCTACAGGTGATAATAATATTTTTTCAAGAAAGGAAAAATTTGCTCTTTTGGATGATGTAAGACAAAAGAGTTTAAATGCTATCAAATGGGAAGAATTGAGCTTAGATGAGCCTTATTTTTGGTTTATCAAAAGAGAATTTAAAAATAAAGAATATGAAAATTTTTGGGCGTTAGCAAGCGATAAGGCAGAGGATAAAAAGTCTATATTTTTAAATTATAGTAGTGGAATTCAAACTGAAAAAGATAATATAGCCATACAGCTAAATAAGCAAAGCATGGAAAATGTTTTAAAGGATTTTAAAAATTTAACAAAAGAAGAAAATGTAAAAAAATATAATTTAGATAATTCTATAATTTTGAATACTTTAACTCAATATGAAAATAATACAGGTTTTATTAGTAAAATACATTATAGACCTTTTGACATTCAATGGACTTTTTATTCAGAGAAACAAGGATTTTTAGGACGCCCTAGATATAAAACCATGCAACATTTTTTAGATAAGGAAAATTTAGGACTTTGTTTTATAGAATCATCAATTCATGATTATTTTTCTCATTCAATTGTTTGTAGCAATATAACGGATGGAAATTTTTTTGGATTTAGAAGTTTTACAGCCCCACTCTATCTTTATGTTAATAATGAAAAAATTCCAAATTTCACAAGCGAATTTCTAGCCTACAAAGAAAATCACAAGATCTTAAAAGACAAAAGTCCTGAGGAAATTTTGTATTTTATCTATGCAAATTTATACAATCCAAGATATAGAGAAAAATACCTAGAGTATTTAAAAACAGGCTTTGCTAGGATTAATTTCGAAGTAGAACAAAAGACTTTTGATGATTTTGCTACTTTAGGTAAAAAACTTGTAGAACTTCACTTGTTTAAAAGAGATTTGAAAGATGAGATTGATTTTATCTTTTTAAAAGAAGATAAAAAGGCAAATTTTAAGATAGAAAAATATCAAGAAAAAGATCGCTTCATAGATAATAAAATTATCTTAAATGAAGATTTGGCCATAAGTCCTATAAGTGCTGAAATTTGGCAATTTACTATAGGCGGTTATCAAGTCATAAAACAATGGTTAAAATATCGCAATGATTATGAATGCTCCAAAGAAGAACTAGAGCATTTGCTAAAAATGTGTAAAGTTATAAAAGAAACTATAAATTTACAAAAGGAATTAAATGATTATTAACGGAGAAAAATTTGAGCTTAAAGAGCTTAAATTTATGGATTTTATCAAAGAAAAGGGTTTTAAAATCGAACTTATCGCCTTAGAATTAAATGGAGAGATTATACCTAAGAGCGAATTTGAAAATTTGATCTTAAAAGAAAACGATAAAGCTGAAATTGTAAGTTTTGTAGGAGGTGGCTGATGAGAATTAAATTTAATGGCAAGGAACTAGATACAAAATTGAGCACCAGTTTGGATTTTTTCAAAAGTGTAAGTAAAAATGAAAATGATGTGTGGATTATCAATGGTTTTGCAACGAAAGAAAATATAAAAATTCACGAAAACGATGAGCTTTTTTGTATAGAAAGAAATGCCCTACCTCCAAAAGATGCCTTAGATGTGATGATGAGGGCAAGACATACGCCAAAACTTCACGATAAGCTTAAGATTTCGAGCGTAGCGGTTTGTGGTTTAGGTGGGCTTGGCTCACATATAGCGATAAATTTAGCAAGAAGCGGTGTGGGGTATTTAAAGCTGATTGATTTTGATGTGGTTGAGCCTAGCAATCTCAATCGCCAAGCTTACCGCGTAAGTGATTTGGGGAAATTTAAAACCGAAGCTTTAAAAGAGCAAATCAGTGAAATAAATCCTTATATCAAAACTGAAATTTGCACTTTAAAAATCGATGAAGAGAATTTGCCTGATTTATTTAAAGGTATAGATATAGTCTGTGAGGCATTTGATAGCGCGCTTGCAAAGGCTATGATAGCACAAAATTTTCATAGATTTTATAAAGACACTACTTTAATCTGTGCTTCAGGACTTGCAGGATATGGCGATAGCAATAGTATACAAACAAGAAAAATTGCTAAAAATTTCTATGTATGTGGGGATTTGGTAAATGGTGCTAAAGTAGGAAATGGGCTTATGGCACCGCGTGTAAATATTTGCGCTGGACATCAAAGCAATCTTGTCTTGGAGCTTTTAGCAGATAAGGAGTAAAAAATGCAAGAAAATTTAAAAAATGATAGCTTAAAAATAGGAAAATATGAATTTAAATCAAGATTTATTTTAGGATCGGGCAAGTATTCTTTAGAGCTTATAAAATCAGCCATAGAAGAAGCCAAAGCAGAGATCATTACACTAGCTTTGCGCCGTGCAAATACGGGTGAGATTGCTAATATACTTGATTATATCCCTAAAAATATAACCCTCTTGCCTAATACTTCAGGAGCTAGAAATGCTGATGAAGCTTTGCGTATCGCAAGACTTTCTAGAGAGCTTGGCTGTGGAGAGCTTATAAAGATAGAGGTTATAGGCGATAGTAAGTATTTGTTGCCCGATAATTATGAAACCATTAAGGCTTGTGAACTTTTAGCAAAAGAAGGCTTTACCCCTTTGCCTTATATGCATGCTGATCTTTATGCAGCTAGAGCTATGCGTGATGCAGGGGCTGCAGCTATCATGCCTTTAGCAGCACCTATTGGGAGCAATAAAGGCTTGTGTGCTAAGGAATTTATACAAATTTTACTTAATGAGATCGATTTGCCTATCATTGTAGATGCAGGTATTGGAACTCCTGCACAAGCGTGCGAGGCTATGCAAATGGGAGTAAGTGCAGTGATGGCAAATACAGCTATAGCTGAAGCAAAGGATATCGCTTTGATGGCAAAAGCATTTTCCTTGGCTATACAGGCTGGAAGAGCGGGTTATCTAGCAGGTTTAGCAAGCGTGAGCGAGGCTAAGGCTAGTTCTCCATTAACAGGCTTTTTAAGGGATTGATCATGCAAGATTATATGCAGTATTTACCCCATATGCAAGAGTTAAAGAGTGATATTTTATCTAAGGTTTTAGATGAAATTCAAAATTATGATGAAACAAAATACAGTACTAAAGAAGTGCAAGAGGCTTTAAATGCTACACATTTGAGTATTGAGAATTTAAAAGCCTTGCTTTCAAGTGCAGCTGAAGATTTTATAGAAGAATTAGCTTTTAAGTCGGCTAAAACCAAGCAAAAATATTTTGGAAATTCTATCTCGCTTTTTACTCCACTTTACTTGTCAAATTATTGTAATTCTAAATGCGTTTATTGCGGTTTTCAAAAAGGAAATAAAATCGCAAGAGCTAAGCTTAGCGAAGATGAAATTCATGAAGAAATGCAAGCTATTGCTAAAACAGGATTGCAAGAAATTTTAATGCTAACAGGCGAAGGAAGAGAGTTTGCAAGCGTAGAATACATCGCAAAGGCTTGCAAGATAGCTAGGCAGTATTTTAAGGTTGTAGGTGTTGAAATTTATCCTATGAATGAGGATGAGTATAAAATTTTGCATGAAAATGGCTGTGATTATGTAACCATTTTTCAAGAAACCTACAATCCTTTAAAGTATTCTAAAATTCATTTAGGGGGTGAAAAGCGTATTTTTCCTTATCGTTTTAATGGGCAAGAAAGAGCCTTAAGAGCGGGTATGCGAGGAGTAGCTTTTGCAGCACTTTTGGGGATTGATGATTTTAGAAAAGATGCACTTGCAACAGCTCTTCATGCGTACTTTTTACAAAAGGCTTATCCGCATGCTGAAATTTCTATTTCAGTACCTCGTTTAAGACCTATTATCAATAATGCTAAAATTCACCCTAAAGATGTAAGCGAAAAACGCCTCTTGCAAGTACTTTGTGCTTATAGACTTTTTTTACCTTTTGCAGGTATTACTATATCAAGTCGTGAAAGGGTAGGATTTAGAGATGAGGTTGTAAAACTTGGAGCGACAAAAATGAGTGCAGGGGTAAGCGTGGGTATAGGAGAGCATAAGGGTGAGAAAAAAGGTGATGGACAATTTGAAATTTCAGATGAACGAGGCGTGGATGAAATTTTAACTATGCTTAAAAACTCAAATTTACAAGCTGTGATGAGCGATAGTATTTATGTGGGATAAAAAAATCATTGCTATAAGCGATAGAAAATGTGTCGAGATAGACTTTCTAAAACAAGTAGAAAAGCTTGCTAAATCAGGCATAGACGCTTTTGTGCTTAGAGAGAAGGATTTGAGTGAATTTGAGTATTATGATTTGGCTAAAGAGGTTTTAGCTATTTGTGCTAAACATAAAACAACTTGTTTTTTGCATTTTTTTGATAGAGAGTGTTTAAAGTTAGGACATCGCTATTTTCATATGCCACTTGCTTTGTTAAGGCAAGAGCCAAAGATGAGTAAGTATTTTCATATGATAGGCACTTCAGTGCATAGTAAAGAAGAGCTTTTAGAGGCGATGAATTATGGGGTAAATTATGCTTTTGTAGGTCATATTTTTGAAAGTTCTTGCAAGATGGGTTTAGAACCTAAAGGGCTTGATTTTTTAAAATCCTTGCTTGAATTTAGCCAAATTCCACTTTATGCTATAGGCGGGATTAATGTGCAAAATATTGCAAGCTTTAAAGATATCAATGTAGCTGGTGTTTGTATGCGTGAGGTTTTAATGCGCGAAAAAGATGTGAAAAAATATCTTGCAGAATGTAAAAGAAACTTGCTTTGATGAAGAGTGAAACAATGGAGCAAATTCTTTCTTTACCACAAGATTTAAAACAATTAAAAGGTGTGGATTATAAAAATTTTAAATCCTGTACTTTTGCAAAATATACCCAAGTAAGCGCCTCACACTCTTCTTTTGTCAATGTAGGCAGCCATCTTTTAACCTTTGTAAGAAAAGGATATAAAATTTTACATACGGCATCAAAAGACTATAAAATCGACTCTTATGAAACCTTATTTTTAAAAGCGGGAAATTATACTTTAAGCAATGTAGGACTTAGTAGCGGTGTTTATGAAGCTTATTTGTTTTTCTTTGATAATGCTTTTTTAATCGAGCTTATTTATAAGTATAAAGATCTTTTTAAACTAGAACAAGCAAGCGAGGAGAGTGAAATTTTTTGGGTAAAAAATGATAAAATTTTACAAGGAATTTTAGAAAGTTTTACCCCGCATTTTGATGAGAATACACAAATTTTAGATCCCATAGTCAGTCTTAAATTTGAAGAGATTTTTTTGCATTTGCTTTTAAATAAAAATACTCATTTTATAGGCTTTTTAGCTGGAATTTTAAAGGAATTTCGCTTGGATCTTTCGCAGCTTTTTGAGTATTGTGGGAGAGAATTTATAAATGTGAGCGAAATGGCTAAATTTGCAAAGCTTGATTTTGCTACTTTTTCTAGAGAATTTAAAAAATGTTTTGGGCAAAGTCCTAAAAAATGGCTAGATGAAAAAAGATTGCAAAAGGCTAAAGTTTTGCTTGAATTTTCTAAAAAAAATGTAAATGAAATAGCTAATGAATGTGCTTTTTCTTCAGTGGCTTGGTTTATCGAGAGATTTAAAGAAAAATACAATCAAACCCCTAAGCAATATCAAAAATCAAAAAACTTGTATTTTTTATCAAAAAACTAGCACACTTTTTCTATCTAAATCAATATAATCAGCATAAATATTTTTAACAAAAGGAGAAAAGTATGAAAAAATATGTTTTAAGCTTAGCACTTGTTGGAGCAAGTTTACTCGGAGCAAGCGAGTTGAAATATCAAGAATTTGATGGCTTTAAAAGCCCTGAAAGTATTTTTGTAGATAAAAATTCTGTGTATGTATCTAATGTAGGTGAAAAACTTGAGCCTTTGGCAAAAGATAATGATGGTTTTATCTCTAAGCTTGATAAAAATGGTAAAGTGCTTGAGCATAAATTTATAAGCAATCTAAATGCCCCAAAAGGTATGATGGAAGTTGCAAATACGCTTTATGTGGTGGATATTGATGTGGTGCGTGGTTTTGATTTAAAAAGCAAAAAAGAAGTGTTTAATTTGCCTATAAAGGGTGCAATTTTTCTAAATGCTATCGAAAAATTAAATGACGATACGCTTTTAGTAAGTGATACAGGCACAGGACTTGTTTTAAAAGTAGATTTAAAAGCGAAAAAATATGATGAGTTTTTAAAACTTGATATCGCTAAATTTGGCGGTCCTAATGGACTTTATTTAGATGGAAAAAATGATAAGCTTTTTATAGCAGGATATCATCCAGATGGTGCTAGTGGCGGTGTTGTGATGAGTTATGATTTAAAAGATAAAAAACTAAGCGTGATTAAAAATGAAAAAGAAGCTTATGATGGAATCGTTCCTTATGAAAATGCCTTACTTGTAAGCTCTTGGGGTGAAAATTTAAACGGGGTGATTTATCGCTTAGAAGATGATAAAGTATTAAAACTTGACTTACCTTCTATCAAAGGTCCTGCAGATATCTTTATAGAGGGTGATACTTTATGGATTCCTAAGATGGTAGAAGGTAAAATACTTAAAGTAGAACTTAAAAACTAAGGATTTAATGCTTTCTTTTAAAAAAATTTTTTGGTTAAATGTTGCCATTGTCATAATTGTAGCATTTAACCTTAGAGCTCCTATTACTGCGATAGGACCCATGATCGATATTATCCAAGATGAGTATAATCTTAATTCCACTCTTGCAGGTGTGCTTACTAGCCTTCCTTTGATAGCTTTTGGTAGCATTTCTTTTATAGTGGGTTATTTTTCTCCTATTCGTGCGATTATTGTTGGAATTTTTCTTATTTTTATCGCAGAACTTATTCGTTCTTATTTAGGTGTTTATGGTTTATTTTTAGGAATGCTTGGTATAGGTTGTGGTATAGCTATTGCCAATGTGTTATTGCCAAGTTTTATTAAGGAAAAATTTCCTAAAAAAATGGCAAGTATGATGGGAATTTATAGTCTTGTTTTAAGCATTTCTTCTATAGCAGGAATTGCTTTATCTATGCCTTTGTTAAATATATTTGATTTAGCGGGTGCTATGGTTTTTTGGTCGGTTTTTTCTTTTATTGCTTTAATGATTTATTATCCCCAAGCTAAAAATGGCCGCTTTTTTCGTACCAAGAAAAAAGAGAGTAAAAAAATCAATCTTTTAAAAAATCCAACCACTTGGAAAATCACTCTTTTTATGGGTTTTCAAAGTTTTTTGGCTTATTCTTTGTTTTTTTGGTATGTGCAAATAATCGTAGAAAAAGGCTATGATAAAGATTTTGCAACCAATATGGTACTTTTTTCTCAACTTGTAGCCGCTCCAATCTCTCTTTTTGGTCCCTTGCTTTTAGGAAAACTTAAAAAGAGTTTACATACGCCTTATATAGCTATATTGTGCGCGATGTATGCGGTATCTTTTGGAATTTTACTTGCATTTGATACTCGGTTTATGATTATGCTTGCTGCATTTATTGTGGGGTTTCCTTGGGGTGGTGTTTTTGGCATCGCTTTGCTTTTTATCGCTCAAAAAAGTTCTAATGCAAAAATAGCTGCAAGACTTTCGGCTTTTGCTCAAGGGTTTGGATATTTAATCGCAGCGCAAGGGCAATGGATCATAGGATTTTTCCATGATATGTTTGGAAATTTTACAAGCTCTATTTGTATACTTTTTATCGTGGGCATACTTGTTAATATTTTTGGATATTTAGCCTATAAAAGCAAAGTTATTTGATAAGCTTTAATGCCTTTTCAAGCAAAATATCTGCACCATTTTTTTGTGCCATATCTTTAAGCCTTGTAGAAATATCTTCTAAATTTAGCTTGAATATAGCTTTTAAAATTTCATCAGGATAGGTGTTATTTTGCATAAAAATTTGACATAAAGCTTTATCTTGTAAAAATTTAGCATTAAAATACTGATGATTTTTAGCAGCGTGAGGGTAGGGTATGAAAATACTTGGTAGAGTATTGGCACAAAGTTCAAAAAGTGTGCTTGCACCCGCTCGTGAAATAGCTAAATCTGCATTTTGCATTTTTTCTTCTAAATGGGGACTAAAGTCAAATACATCAGCTTGTATATTTAAGTCTTTATAAGCTTGTTGATACTTTTCAAGCTCGTTTTTTCCACATTGATGAATGATATTAATGCCTTTTTTTTGAAGTTCTGGAGCTAGGTTTAAGGCTAAGTCGTTTATAAATTTAGCTCCTTGGGATCCGCCTAGAAAAATGATATTTTTTAATTCTTTGCGAATTCTTGCTTTTTCAAAAAATTTATCTGCCACAGGGTAGGGTACGATTTCTTTTTCAAAAGCACTATAAAATTGCTTAGCAAAAGGCTTTAAAAGTTTATTTAAAGAACCGCTTTTTGAATTTTGCTCGTGAATAAATAAAGGCAAGTGTGAAAACAAAGCAGCAAAAGAAGCAGGAGCAGCACTGTATCCTCCTACGCTAAAAACCGCTTTGATATCATAATCTTTAAAGATTTGCTTACATTCTTTACTAAGCTTGAATGTGTGGAGTAAGGAATTGATTTTTCCAAGTTTGTTTTGATTGACAACCCCACGAGAACTTAAAAAGAATTTCGCTTTAAAACGAGTTTCGCTTTCAAACCAAGCTCTATCTTGACCATTTTGACTTCCTATATAAACACACTCTATATTTTTTTTAATCGCACTTTCTAGTAAACATCGCACAATGGCTAGGTGCCCACCCGTTCCGCCACCTGTTAGAACTATTGTCATAATTTAACCTTTTTTGAAATCATTAAAACATATCCAATTCCTATACAAATTGCCCACATTGAACTTCCCCCATAGCTTAAAAGAGGTACTGCAACCCCTTTTAAAGGTGTAAGAGAAATGATACCAAAGGCATTCATAAAGAATGAAAAGAGTAAAAGCAAAGCAATGCCTGAACAAAATATAAAATCTTGTTTTTCTTCACATCTTCCTGCAATTCTAAAAATTCTTAAAATCATCCAAAGATAAATAAAACAAATAAGCCCCAAGCCAAAAAGTCCTATCTCTTCTGTGATACCTGAAAGAACGAAGTCAGTATGCACCTCACTTAAAAAACCAAGTTTAAAAGTACCTAGCCCAAGTCCTTCACCAAATAACCCTCCATGAGCTATGGCATTTAAGGAGTGTGAAATTTGATAAGGCTCGCTATTGCCACTTACCCTTAAAGCATCTGCCATCCAATCAGGAAGCATAGGCAAGAAAGCATCTTGTATATTTCCCCACCAAGAAGCTATCCTTTGGATACGCCTTTGATTGCTAAAAATTACCATGATTCCTATCATCATAATGATTAAAATTCCAAAGGCAAAAAGTCTTTTGCTAGCACCTGCAAAAAAAGCTAGAGCTAAAATTAAAAAGAAAGAAATAACGCTTTGCCCTAAATCATTTTGTGTGATGTAAATATAGCCTATCACGATAGAAGCTAAAATACAATAAGGCAAGAGAATTAAAGCTTCATGCTTAATCGCTTTTTTGCTATCATCAATGCGTCTTGTATAACTCCAAGCTAAAAAATAAATCAGTCCTATTTTAAAAAATTCCACAGGTGAAATAGAAAGAGGTCCTAAGCGAATCCAACGCTTTGCGCCTCCACTAGCAGTCGCCAAAGCAGAGGGTAAAAAAGGCAGGATAATAATACATATAAAAGAGCCTATAAGTATGGCTAGGATAATTCTTTTAGCAAGTATTTTATCAGGATCAAGACGAGAAATAAAGAACATGATTAATATACCGCTAAGCCCAAAAAAGAGTTGGCGTATAAAAAAGTGAAATTCATTATAATCAAAAAAAAGCACAGTAAAAACAGTAAGAGAATATGAAAATACTATACCTATGCTTATTAAAATGCAACTTAAATAAAATAATTTTTTATCGGCAATCATGTAAAATTGTAATTTTTCTTTCGGAATAATTTAAAAGTTTATTATAACTAAAATAAATTAAATTTTTTGCTAAGTTTTTGTAAGGATATTTTGCTAGAATATGAGATATGTAAATAAAATTTATAAAGGCAAATTATGGTACAAATTCATAAGATTCTTATAGCAAATCGTGCTGAAATAGCTGTCCGTGTAATCCGTGCTTGTAGGGATTTACATATTAAAAGTGTTGCGGTTTTTACAGAACCTGATCGTGAGTGTTTGCATGTAAAAATTGCCGATGAAGCTTATCGCATAGGCACAGATGCTATAAGGGGTTATTTGGATGTAGGAAGAATTATAGAAATTGCTAAAGCTTGCGGGGCTGATGCTATACATCCTGGTTATGGATTTTTAAGTGAAAATTATGATTTTGCTAAAGCTTGTGAGGAAGCAGGAATTATTTTTATAGGTCCAAAATCTGAAGTTATCCACAAAATGGGAAATAAAAACATAGCTCGTAAATTAATGGCTCAAAATGGGATTCCTATCGTTCCAGGAACAGAAAAATTAAATGCTTATAGTATGGATGAAATCAAAGTATTTGCAGAAAAAATAGGCTATCCTGTGATTTTAAAGGCTTCAGGAGGTGGTGGCGGACGAGGAATTCGCGTCGTTCATAAAGAAGAAGAATTAGAAAATGCTTTTGATTCTTGTAAAAGAGAAGCATTGACTTATTTTAATAATGATGAAGTCTTTATGGAAAAATATGTAGTCAATCCCCGCCATATAGAATTTCAAATTCTAGGGGATAATTATGGAAATATTATCCATCTTTGCGAAAGGGATTGTTCTATCCAAAGAAGACATCAAAAAGTGATTGAAATCGCACCTTGTCCTGGAATTTCAGACAATCTAAGAAAAACTATGGGTGTTACTGCTGTGGCTGCTGCTAAGGCTGTTGGATATACTAATGCAGGAACGATAGAATTTTTGCTTGATGATTATAACCGTTTTTATTTTATGGAAATGAATACAAGAATTCAAGTAGAGCACCCTGTAACTGAAGAAATCACAGGAGTGGATTTAATCGTGCGTCAAATTCGTATCGCAGGTGGGGAAATCTTAGATCTAGAACAAAGTGATATCAAGCCAAGAGGCTTTGCTATAGAAGCAAGGATTACGGCTGAAAATGTATGGAAAAATTTCATTCCAAGTCCAGGTAAGATAGGGGAGTATTACCCAGCACTTGGGCCATCTGTAAGGGTGGACAGTCATATTTATAAAGATTATACCGTGCCTCCTTATTATGATTCTATGCTTGCAAAATTAATCATAAAAGCTACAAGTTATGATTTAGCGGTTAATAAACTTGAAAGAGCTTTGAAAGAATTTACCATAGATATTAGAACAACTATACCATTTTTGATCGCGATTACTAAAACAAGAGAATTTAGAAGAGGGTATTTTGACACTTCTTTCATAGAAACTCATATGCAAGAATTATTAGAAAATACCGAAGATCGTCATCAAGATAATAAAGAAGAAGTTATCGCTGCAATCGCAGCTACTTTAAAGAAAATACGCGAAAGTAGAGAATAATGGATTTTTTTGATAGTCTTAAGAGCATAAAAAAAGAAATGCAAACTCATTCTAAGGAACAAAAGAACCTTAAAAACTCAAATAAAAAGGATATGAAGCATTTTAATAAAGAGATAAAAACACAGCCACCAGAAATGAACTTAGATAAAGAAATGCAAGAGGTTTTCTTAAAACAAGAAAAATTACAGGATGAGTTTTTGGAATTTATTAAAAATGCAGATATTAAGAAAATTTAATGCTAGAAATTGGTTTTTGTACTCTTGAAGACGAATGTCCTTATCTAAAAGATAGGCGTTCTAGGATAGAGTACAAATATATAGAAAATTGCTCTAAGGAAATTAATAGCGAGCTTATCAGGCGTGGCTGGCGTCGTTTTGGTAGGTATTTTTCTCGTCCTATTTGCAAGGATTGCAAAGAATGTTTAAGCCTTAGAATTTTAGTAGATGAATATCAATTTTCGCGCAGCGAAAGAAGAGTGATCAATAAAAACACAAATACCAAAATCATATTAAGAAAACCTTTACTAAGTAATGAACATTTGTTTTTATATGATAAATATCACCGCTTTATGGAGGAGAAAAAAACTTGGAAAAGATATGATTTAAATTTCAGACAATATTACAATCTTTATGTTGATGGATTTATGAATTTTGGCTATGAGCTTGCTTTTTATGTGGAGGATAAGCTTGTTTGTGTGGATTTAATCGATTGGCTTGAAGATGGAATTTCTAGTATTTATTGCTTTTATGATCCAGATTTTTCTCATCTTTCTTTGGGTAAATTTTCTTTACTTAGCGAAATAAAGATAGCCAAAAAAGAAAAATTAAAATATATTTATTTGGGATATTTTGTAAAAAAGTGTCAATCTTTATCGTATAAAGCCGATTATACACCCAATGAAATTTTAAAAGGCACAAAAGAGCTTTTTGAGAATGAGATTTTATGGGAGAGATGAGATGCAGATCGTGCAAACTTTAGAGACTATCAATGTTAATACCGATGATATTAGCGTATTTCAGTATTTTAAAGACTTAATTACCAAAAATTTCACAAAGGTCATAGGACGAAAAAATAAAATTTTTTCTTTTTTTGAAGAAAATGAAATTCCACAGCGCCGTTATTTCTTAAAAGTTTTAGATCAAAAATATCGTAAAAGCACAAATGAAGGTATAGAGAATTTACAAGATGCTCATTTTAAAACTTTTAGATTGATTTTTGAGCAAAATAATATGCTTAAGCCTATGTTGTTTATCAAGATTGATTTTGTTGCGGGTAGAATTTTGATGAAGTTAAGCTCTAATGAAAAATTATTTATTACTTATATAAGAAATTATTTTCAAGATCATAATATAGAATATAATGAAATGACAAATATTCTAATTTTAGAATATAAAAACGAGAATACCCTTGAACTTTTTGAAGCTTTTGCAGATGAGAGCGAGCATTTAAAATATTGCGTGAATTTTGAAGTTGACCGCGAAGAGTATAAAAAATTTCGCCAAAATATTCACAATAAAGAAAATATGAAATGGAAATTTAATGCTTTAGCTAAGCTTTTTAGTAATTATTTTAATACTTTAGAATGCACTCCGCAAAATGATCTTAGTGAAATCAGACAAAAATATTTGATTTTGGTAAAACTTTATCATCCTGATTTTCATCAAGGAAAAAGTGCAATAGAAAAAGCTTACGCAAGAGAACAGTTTGAAAAAATACAAATCGCCTATGATAACTTAAAAGCACTTTATAAGAATAATACTTAAAAAAATTAAATTAATCATTTTGGTTAATTTAATTTTTCTCTCTCATAAATTTTTCTTAATTTGCTATCTAGTTTAAAACAAAATTTAAAAAGTGCAGGTATTACGAGTAAGGTAAGCAAAGTCGAACTTATAAGTCCAAAGATAATGGCTATTGCCATAGGAGAATTAGCTTCATAGCCCGCACCCCTTGAAAGAGCAAGTGGGAGCATAGCAAAAATCATAGCAAAAGTTGTCATCAATATAGCCCTTAAGCGCGATTTTCCAGCGATTAAAAGAGCTTTATCGGGATCTAAACCTTCATGGCATTTTTTATTAGCTACATCTACGAGTAAAATAGCATTTTTCCCCACCATACCAAAAAGTAAGATGATGGCAATAAGTACAAAAAGTGAAAAATTATACCCTGTGATAAAAAGCCCTATAGAAGCTCCGCCAAAGGCTAAAGGCATGGTTATCATGATGATTAAAGGCAGAATAAAACTTTCATAAAGTGCGGCTAAAACAAGATAAATTAAAACAAAAGCAAGTGCTACTGCCATAGCAAAACCTTGCACGGTTTCACCTAAAAGATTGATAAAGCCTGAAAAAGCATAGCTAAGACTTGGATTGTTATTTAAAATTTTATCCATATTATCTAGTAAAAGTTTTTGCACCGCTCCTAAGGAAAGATCATTCACTCCAGCTGTGATTTTCACAGAGCGGTTTTTATTGTAACGATTGATAGTTTTTAAATCTTTACTGTATATAAAATCCACCACGCTTGAAAGTTCTAAATTTATACCTTGGTTGTTTTTAATGCTAATGCGCTTTAAAGCTTCTATGTCTTTTTTAAATTCTGGAGCAAAACTTAGGATAATATCATCTTTTGAATTGCCTCTATCCATGCTTCCTACGCTAAGTTGCGAGAAAGAATACCCTAAAACCCCAGCGATATATTGAGGATTGACATCTAAAAGTTTGGCTTTTTCTTTGTTGATGTGTAAGGCTACTTCATCTTTTGTAGCATTAGCATTATCACTTATATCTACAATGCGTGCATTAGTACCTAAAATTTCTTTTGCCTGAGAAGCAGCTTCTTTTAGAGTGTTTAAATCATCTCCTAAAATTAAAAATTGCACGGGATCATCAATGCCTGCACCCTCTATCTTTGGAAGTTCTAAAATTTTGATTTTTAAACTTTCATCTTGAAATTTTTGACGATATAAACTTACTATGGCACTTTGTCTTAAATTTCTTTCGTCTAAATTTTTAAGTTTAACATAAATTTTAGCCTTTGTAGCATCTTTGGCATCATCATAGCCTACAAGTAAAAAAGCGTATTTGACATTGCTATCATTTTTGATTTTTTCAAGCAAATTTAAACTTTTTTCTTTCATGGCTTCTAAACTTAAATCCTTTTTGCTTTCAAGCAAAACTTGAATTTCACTATCATCTTCCATAGGTAAAAAATCAAGCCCTATGCGAGTGGCTAAAGCAAAAGAAAACCCTATAAAAACAAGAGTGGCTAGGATAAATTTTACTTTATTTTGTAAAATTTTATAGAGTAAATTTTCATACTTTTGCTCTATTTTTTCAAAAAAAGCTTCTGTTTTTTCATAAAACTTGTTTTCTTTTGGATTTAAAAATCTTGCCCCAATACTAGGTATTAAAAATACAGAAACCAAAAAGCTTATAACTATCCCGCTTGCAACGCTTATGCCTAAGGCATTGAAAAAAAGCCCTGATATAGAGTTCATATAAGAAATAGGGATAAAAACACAAAGTAAAACTATACTTATGCTTAAAACGCTAAAACCTATTTCATTGATACCTAAAAAAGCAGCTTGTAAAGGCGGATAAGTTTTTAGTTTTTTAGCAATATTTTCAATCACTACTATAGCATCATCGATAAAAATTCCTATGCTTAAGGTTAAAGCTATAAAAGTTAAGCGGTTTAAATCATAGCCTAAAAGATCGATAATAAAAAAAGTTGAAATGATAGAAGTAGGTATAGCTATGCAAGCAATGAGAGTTGCACTTAAATTTCTTAAAAATAAAAACACGATAACAAGGGTTAGAAAAATCCCCAAAACCATATCAAAAATCACTTGAGAAAGGTGCTTGTGGATATTTAAGCTTTTATCATAAAGCACATTAATGCTTATATCTTTTGGAATTTGTTTTTCTAAAATAGGCAAGGCATTTTTGACATTTTTAATCATTTCAAGGGTGTTATAATTTGTGATTTTTCCGAGTTCTAAAAGCACCCCTTCTTTACCTTCGTATAAAGCACTTTGTTTTTTATCTTCATAAAGGCTTGAAATATTAGCAATATCACTTAAAAATACTCCTGTTTTTATGCGAAGATTGCTAAGTTCTTCTAAATTTGTGGCTTCAAAATAGCCTTTGATGATATAGTTATCTTGATTGTTGTTAAGTTCGCCTAGGGCTTGTTTAAAATTTTGACTTTTGATGATATTTGCTACATCAAGGGCGTTAAGATTGTATTTTCTAAGTTCGTTTGGTTTTAATTCTATGCGAATTTGGGGTTCTAAAAACCCCTTAGCTTCGATTTTACCTACTCCTTCAACTCTTTGCAAAAAAGGTTTTATTTTGTCATTGATTTCACGCATGAGTTGTAATTTATCTTTAGAATATAGAAAAAGTGAAATAGCAGAACCAGAATCTGAACTGATTTTTTCAATTTCAGGCTTAGAAGGTAGACTTAAAGTTCCTATTTTATCACGCACATCATTGGCAGCTACTTCAAGATTTTTACCCAGTTTAAACTCGACTACACTTACACTAAAATTATCATATGCAGCTGAGGTTATGGTCTTTACTCCATCGATTTCACTTAAAGCATTTTCTATTTCTTTAGTGACTTTTGATTCTACGAAATTTAAATCCCCATTTATCTTGCTTGTGATTTTTATAAGAGGTATGGAAACATTAGGAAATAAATTTACACTCATGCTAAAAGCAGAGATTAGCCCAAAAATCATAAGAGCTAAGAAAAACATTAGCACGGTAATAGGTCGGTTTATAGCTAGTTTAAACATTTTTAATCTTTAGTGATGATTCTACCTTCACCAAAAAGCCCTGGTGTTAGATTTGTGGTTTGCACTTCAGCATAAATTTTTCTTGTTTTTACTTCTATACTTGGATAAATAAGGCTGATTTTTCCTTTCAATTCTGTACCATTTTGATCGATTTTATAAAAGAAATCATCGCCTAATCTAACTTTATCTTTATATTTTTCATCAAAACTTAAAATCAGTTTGCTTTGTGGATAGGAAAAAATTTCTATTAAAGGTTGAGCTACTCCTCCTACTCCTTCGCCCACTTGTATAAATTTGTTTGCGATAATAGCATCGTAAGGTGCGCGTAATTCTTTTTTTGCCATGATATTTTTATAATAAGCTATATTGATTTTTGCTTTGTTTAAATTTAAATTAGCAGCATCAAACTTAGCTTTCATATCTTCATAGCTTTGTTTGTCTATAACATTTTCTACAGCTTTGATTTTTTGCATCCTACTTTTGGTATTTTCGTATTCTACAAGGGCAAGTTGATAAGAATTTTGAGCATTTTGAAGAGCTATTTTTTCACTTTCTTGATCAAGAGCAAGTAAAAGTTCTCCTTTGCTGACTTTTTGTCCAATTTCTACAGGAATTTTTTGAACCAAACCTATGCTTTCAAGGGCAAGTTTGCTTTGTTTTGATGCTTCTACATTGAAACTTGCGTAAATTTCTTCGCCAAAGGCGCAATTAAAAACAAGAAGTAAAAATAGAATTTTTTTCATTCTTTAACCTTTGAATTAAGATCTATACCCGCATTAAAATAATAATTTGCTTTAGTAATTTCAAATTCATTTTTAGCAAGCTCTAAATCGCTTTGTGCTTTAAATTTAACCTCTAAAGCTTGAAGATATTCTACATAAGAAACAAGTCCTGCTTGGTATTTTTTATCTACACTTTCAAAAGCTAAATTTGCAGCATTTAAGCTAAGATTAAGAGCTAAAATTTGTTCTTGTAAAACTTTTAAACTTTTGTCTAAATAATTTAATTCTTCTTTATTTTTTCTCTCGCTAAATCTTGCATTGGCATTAGCGATTTGAACATTTAAACGCTCTTTTTCAACTTCTTTAGCTCTTGCATTGAAATCAAAAATTTTCCATTCCATGCCTAAAATAAATTGATTACCTTGAGAATATTTTTCTAAGAATTGATCCGCTAAATTTGCAAAAGGAGCTGGAACTTTTGGATTATAATTGTTTTTATAAAAGTTAAAATTATCTTGAATATAAAATTTTGGAAAATATTCAGCTTTTGCTAAATTTACACTTTCTCTAGCAAGATTGATTTGTTCTTTAGCTATCATTACTTCATAGTTTTGACTTTTTTCTTGTTGCGGATTTTCTAAAAAAGCATTCCCTTGCACTTTAAAATCTGTATCGCTTAAAATTTTAATCTCTTTTTGTATATTAGCAAGTTTTAATTCATTTTGACTGAGCTCTAATAAGCTTAAATGGTATTTAGCCTTAATGCTTTCAAGTTCATCTTTAGGGCTAAGTCCTGCGTCGTAAAATTTTTGTAATCTTTCAAAAGTTGATTTTAAAAAAGATACTTTTTGTTGATTGGCTAGTAAAATTTTTTCAAGACTTAAGGTGTTAAAATAAAGTGTGATTGCATTTAGGGCAAGGTAATTTTTATTTTGTTCTTTGTCTAAAAGGCTTAATTTTTCTCTGCTTTCTAAAGCTCTTAAGCTGGCCTCTCTAGCACCCCCATCAAAAAGCAAAAAATTAAGAGAAACTTTAGCAAATAAACTTTCTTGTGGATCGATAATGAAGCGATCTTTATTGTTGGCTACATAAGCTGAGTTTAGACTAAGAGAGGGTAGGTAATTTTTAAAAGCTTGTTCTTTGTCTAAATTTGCTTGTTCGCTTTGCATTTGCTTAATGAGATAGGATTCATTATTTTGACTTAGTGCTATAAATTCGTGCAAATTAGAAGCTAACATTGCTAAGGGATAAAGAGCTAAAAATATAGCTGATTTTAAATATTTTTCAAACATTTTGATATTTTAATATGTTTTATATAAATTTCAATTGAAATTTTTTATATAAAATAAAATTTATTTGTTTTAAACATAAATTTTGTTAAAATCCTAGCTTTAAAATTTTATATTTAGGATGAAATTTTGTCGGTAAAAAATATTAGAAATTTTTCTATTATAGCTCATATAGATCATGGAAAATCTACTCTTGCAGATAGGATTATTAGCGAGTGTGGTGCTATTAGCGATAGGCAGATGAGTTCACAAGTTATGGATACTATGGATATAGAAAAAGAGCGTGGTATCACCATAAAAGCACAATCAGTGCGTTTAAATTATAAATTTAATAATGAAAATTTTGTTTTAAATCTTATTGATACTCCTGGCCATGTGGATTTTTCTTATGAAGTGAGTCGTTCTTTGGCAAGTTGTGAAGGAGCTTTGCTTGTAGTAGATGCTTCTCAAGGTGTTGAAGCACAGACTATAGCTAATGTTTATATAGCGCTTGAAAATAATCTTGAAATCATTCCTGTGATTAATAAAATCGATTTACCTAATGCTGATGTTGAGAAAGTAAAGCATGAAATCGAGCATATTATAGGTATAGATTGCAAAGATGCAATTTGCGTGAGTGCAAAAACAGGAGTGGGTATAAAAGAGCTTATAGAAACAATTATTACTAAAATCCCTGCACCAAAAACAGATGATGAAGCTCCTACTAAGGCTTTAATTTATGATTCTTGGTTTGATAATTATTTGGGTGCTTTGGCTTTGGTTAGGATTTATGAAGGAAGTATTGCTAAAAACGATGAAGTTTTAGTCATGAGTACGGATAAAAAACATATAGTTCAAGATCTTTTTTATCCCCACCCTTTAAGTCCAATTAAAACTCAATCTTTACAATCAGGCGAAGTAGGTGTGGTGGTTTTAGGGCTTAAAACCGTAGGTGATGTACAAGTAGGCGATACTATCACCTTAGTAAAAAACAAAGCTAAAGAAGCCATAGGTGGTTTTGAAAAGGCTAAAGCTTTTGTGTTTGCGGGACTTTATCCTATAGAAACGGATAAATTTGAAGACTTAAGAGATGCTTTGGATAAATTAAAGCTTAATGATAGTTCTATTACTTATGAGCCTGAAACTTCTTTGGCCTTAGGCTTTGGTTTTAGGGTAGGATTTTTAGGGCTTTTACATATGGAAGTTATCAAAGAAAGGCTTGAGAGAGAATTTAATCTTGATTTGATTGCTACAGCTCCAACTGTGACTTATGAAATTTATCAAACCGATGGAGAGCTTATTAAAATTCAAAATCCTAGCGAGCTTCCTCCTGTTAATAAAATCGATCATATAAAAGAGCCTTATGTTAAAGCTACTATCATTACTCCAAGTGAATTTTTAGGGAATTTAATCACTCTTTTAAATCGCAAAAGAGGAGTACAGGTTAAAATGGACTATATCACACCTGAGCGTGTTTTGCTAGAATATGATGTGCCTTTAAATGAGATTGTGATGGATTTTTATGATAAATTAAAGTCCTTAACAAAAGGTTATGCGAGTTTTGATTATGAGCCTATAGAATTTAGAGTAGGGGATTTGGTAAAACTTGATATTAAGGTAGCGGGTGAAAATGTTGATGCGCTAAGCATTATCGTGCCTAATGAAAAAGCGCAAAGTAAAGGAAGAGAACTTGTTAGTGCTATGAAAGAAATAGTTCCTAGACAGCTTTTTGAAGTGGCCATTCAAGCAAGTATTGGAAATAAAATCATCGCAAGAGAAACTGTTAAATCCATGGGTAAAAATGTGACAGCAAAATGTTATGGTGGGGATATTACTAGAAAAAGAAAGCTTTTAGAAAAGCAAAAAGAAGGTAAAAAAAGAATGAAAGCTATAGGTAAGGTAAATTTACCTCAAGAGGCTTTTTTGAGTGTTTTAAAGATAGATTGATGATAAATTTAAAACTTGGCTTGAAATTTGCTTGTATTTTTAATACAATTTTAAAATAATTTTCTAAGGAGAAAAAATGTTTAAAAAATTTTTGATTTTTATAGTACCTATTTTATTTTTGAGTGCTTGTGCAACTAAACAAGATACTTTTGCTCAAGTTAATCAAATTTCTAAAAATTCTCAATGCAGTTCTTGTGAAAGTCCTGGTGGTTTTGAAGCAAAGATTAAAGGGCTTTTATATGTTAGCGATATTGGGATACAATGTTGTGCAAATAAAAGAACTTTAGATACGGGTGTGGCTCTCAAAAAAGTCTACTTGCATAGATTTTATGATTTAAAAGAAGAGCAAAAAGTGTTTAATGCCAATGGGCAAAAATTATTTGTAAATCTTGATTTTAATGCTATTTTTTATGTTTATTTAAAACAAGAGCTTGAAGCAAGAGGTATTATCGTCCTTGATGATAATAAAGCCAATTCACCTTATGTAACTAAAATTGATCTTGCTTTTACGGGTTATAGTGCAAAACAAGATAGTCTAGGACTTCATTCAAGACTTGTTGGAGTATTAAGCTTGAGTGATATTAATAAAAATAAAAAATTCACTTTACGCACCAAACAAGATGTTCAAGGTTTTGAAAATTTAAAAGATATCAGTTTTTACACACATTTACTGATTAAACAGATGGCAAATAAAGCAGCAAGCATAATCTCAGAGCTTTGAAATGTTTAAATTGCGGAGTTTTTACTCTGCTTTGTTTTTGTCATCATTGCGCTGAAGAATTATCGGAATTTTCTTTAGGCGTAAGAGAACTTGAAAAAGATTTTAAAGTTTATTCTTTTTATAAATATCATGAGATTAAACATCTTTTGCACGCTAAACATAAATTTTATGGTTATTTTGTATTTCATTTCTTGGCAAAATTAAGTTTTTTTAAATTTAAAAATTTTTTTTCTGTAAATGAGCAAATTAATGTTATTCCTTTAGATGATAGAGTTGAAAATTTACTTTATTCTCATTCGGCCATCTTAGCAAAATATTTAAAGACAGAATTTATTAAGCCTATATTTGGTGCCTTACATGCACAAAATCATCTAAAATATTCTGGAAAAAGTTTAAAATTTAGACAAGACAATAAAAGAAAATTTAAACTTTTAAAAAAAATTAACAATCCTGTAATTTTGGTAGATGATATTGTATCTTCGGGTTCTAGTTTGCTTGAAGCTAAGCAATTTTTAGAAAAAAATAAAATTTCTGTTCTTTTTGCGGTTGTTTTAGCTGATGCAAAAGTTTAATATGCTATAATAGTAGTTTGAAATTGCGAAGGAAAATTGATGGAGAATATTTTTAATAAAGATTCTGATATTGAACTTATAGATATAGAAAATTCTATTAAAAGTAGTTATTTAGATTATTCTATGAGCGTTATTATCGGTCGTGCACTTCCTGATGCTAGAGATGGCTTAAAGCCTGTTCACAGAAGAATACTTTATGCTATGAATGATCTTGGCGTAGGAAGTAGAAGTGCATATAAAAAATCTGCTCGTATAGTAGGGGATGTTATCGGTAAGTATCATCCACATGGCGATATTGCTGTTTACGATGCCTTAGTAAGAATGGCACAAGATTTCTCTATGCGTTATCCAAGTATCGATGGACAAGGAAACTTTGGTTCTATCGATGGTGATGGCGCTGCTGCAATGCGTTATACTGAAGCTAGAATGACAATTTTAGCAGAAGAGCTTTTACGCGATATAGATAAAGATACGGTAGATTTTGTTCCAAACTACGATGATTCTATGAGTGAGCCCGATGTTTTACCTGCTAGGGTGCCAAATTTATTATTAAATGGCTCTAGTGGTATTGCTGTAGGTATGGCGACAAATATTCCTCCGCATAGTCTTAACGAGCTTGTAGATGGACTTTTGTATTTGCTTGATCATAAGGATGCTAGTTTAGAAGATTTGATGCAATTTATCAAAGGTCCTGATTTCCCAACGGGTGGGATAATTTATGGCAAAAAAGGCATTATCGAAGCTTATCGCACAGGGCGTGGTAGAGTAAAAATAAGAGCTAAAACTCACATAGAAAAAAAATCCAATAAAGACATTATCGTTATAGATGAACTTCCATATCAGACTAATAAAGCAAGACTCATAGAGCAAATTGCAGAGCTTGTAAAAGAAAAGCAAATCGAAGGAATTTCAGAAGTTAGAGATGAGAGTGATAGAGAAGGAATTCGTGTTGTAATCGAACTCAAGCGTGAGGCGATGAGTGAGATAGTGCTTAATAATCTTTTTAAATCTACTACAATGGAAAGTACTTTTGGTGTGATTATGCTTGCTATTCACAACAAAGAGCCAAAAATCTTTTCTTTAATTGAACTTTTAAATCTTTTCTTAAACCATAGAAAAACAGTGATTATCAGACGAACAATTTTTGAACTTCAAAAAGCAAGAGCAAGAGCTCACATTTTAGAAGGTTTAAAAATAGCTTTAGATAATATTGATGAAGTTATAGCTTTGATTAAAAATAGTCCTGATAATACTACAGCAAGAGATTCTTTGGTAGCTAAATTTGGACTTACCGAGCTTCAAGCTAATGCGATTTTAGATATGAAACTCGGCCGTTTAACAGGACTTGAAAGAGAAAAAATTGAAAATGAACTTGCAGAGCTTATGAAAGAAATCGCAAGACTTGATGAGATTTTAAAAAGTGAAACTTTGCTAGAAAATCTTATCCGCGATGAATTAAAAGAGATAAAAAGCAAATTTGATGTGCCGCGTATTACGCAAATAGAAGATGATTATGATGATATTGATATTGAAGATTTGATTCCTAATGAAAATATGGTTGTAACCATTACTCATCGTGGATACATTAAAAGAGTGCCAAGTAAACAATACGAAAAACAAAAACGCGGTGGAAAAGGCAAGCTTGCTGTAACGACTTATGATGATGATTTTATCGAAAGTTTCTTTACTGCTAATACTCATGATACATTAATGTTTGTTACTGATAGAGGACAGCTTTATTGGTTGAAAGTTTATAAGATACCTGAAGGCTCAAGAACAGCTAAAGGAAAAGCGGTTGTTAATTTGATTAATTTACAAGCTGATGAAAAAATCATGGCTATCATTCCGACTACTGATTTTGATGAAAACAAATCCTTATGTTTCTTTACTAAAAATGGTATAGTAAAACGCACCAATTTAAGTGAATATCAAAATATCAGAAGTGTGGGTGTAAAAGCGATTAACTTAGATGAAAATGATGAATTAGTTACTGCTATTATCGTTCAAAGAGATGAGAATGAAGAAACAGGACTTTTAGATGATGACAGTCTTAATGATGAAAATACAAACTCTGATGAAAATTTAATTGAATCCTTTAAGGGTAAAATGCTCTTTGCAGTGACTAAAAAGGGTATGTGTATTAAATTTCCTCTTGCAAAAGTGCGTGAGATTGGTCGCGTAAGTCGTGGGGTAACAGCTATTAAGTTTAAAGAGAAAAATGACGAATTAGTAGGTGCTGTTGTTATAGAAAATGATGAGCAAGAGATTTTAAGTATCAGCGCTAAGGGTATAGGAAAGCGAACAAATGCGGGAGAATATAGACTTCAAAGCAGAGGCGGAAAAGGTGTCATTTGTATGAAGTTAACCGATAAAACCAAAGAGCTTATTAGCGTTGTAATTGTAGATGAAAGTATGGATTTAATGGCACTAACAAGCAGTGGTAAAATGATACGCGTTGATATGCAAAGCATTAGAAAAGCGGGGCGTAATACCAGTGGTGTTATTGTGGTTAATGTTGAAAATGACGAGGTGGTTAGCATCGCTAAATGTCCTAAAGAAGAGCTTGAGGATGAAATAAGCGATGAAAACTTAGATTTAAATTTATAATAGTTATTTGAGTTGGAACGCTTTTTGCTTTTTTATCAAATAATTACAATATTTTAAAGGTGTAAATATGAAAAAATTTTATTTTATGCTAATAATAGCAGGAATTTTTGCAGGGTGTACAGCGAGTACAAACAGTACTACAGCTAAAAATCCAAATAGTCCAAGCACTTCAGCTCAAGCATCGGATATTGTTGTTCAAAAAGTGGATAAAGACGATGTTCGTGATATTATTAGAGAAGAAAAAATGCTAGCTCCTGATGTAAGCGAAAGTGAGCTTAGTTTTAGTGCTGTAGGAGAAGGAATTGCTCCTCTTAATACTGTTTCAAGTGCTCAAGCTTTAGCATTAGCAAAAAGAGCCGCAATTACAGATGCTTATAGACAGCTTGCAAGTAAGCTTTATGGCGTTAAAGTTAATGGTAAAGATACTGTAAAAGATGCAATGCTTAGAAGCTCAACCATCACTGCACAAGTAAATGGTTTAATTAAAAATGCTAGCATAATTGATGAGAATTTTAATCAAGGCCTTTACAGAGTTAATGTAGAACTTAAGATTGATGCGGACAAGTGGAAAGAATTGTTTGCTTATTAATATTTTTTAGTTTTAAACTAATTGCCCAAGATGAATTTATATTTTGGGCAGAACTTTCTAACAAAAATTTAATCCTTTTTCATCAAAGTCAAAATTTATCCCCTGCAATGACGCGTAGTGAAAATACTATAAGTGAATTTGCTTGCGAAATTTCTTATACTGATGATGATTTAAAAAAACTTCCAAGAACAGAATTGGGTATGATAGATGATGATATGCCTAAGGCTATTAAATTTGATTTTTTAAATGCCCATAAAGATGAATTAAGTGATTGTTTTATGGGTGCTAGAATTTCTGTAAAAGATATAGTCAAAACAGACTTGTTAAAAGCACAAAATGAAACCTATGTTAAAATTTTACCTTTGCGTTTTAGTGTAGAATTTGGAGAAAGAAATGCTTTGATTTACTATCTTAAAAAAAAGTAAATTTAAGCCGTATTTTGCTATTATTTGCTAAAAAATCAAAGGCTAGTTATGAATTTGGTGATTGTTGAAGATGATATCAATATGCGAAAATCCCTTGAAATAGCTCTTGGGGAATATGAAGAATTTCAAATAAAATCTTACAAATCAGCCACAGAAGCTTTAAAAAAAATTGATTCAGATACAGATTTGATTATTACAGATATTAATATGCCTGGAATTGATGGACTAGAATTTATTAAGGCTTGTGAAAATAAATATGATTTTATCATTATGACAGGAAATGCAACTTTAAATCGCGCCATAGAAGCGGTACGCTTAGGTGTGAAGGATTTTTTAACTAAACCTTTTGATATAGAAACTTTGGTTGAGGCTATCAAGCGTGCAAAAGTTATTCGAGAAAAAACTGCGGATAAAAAAATAAAAAAGCAAGAAGAAAAACAAGAAAATGGTTTTTTCTCGAGTTCTGATAAATTAGAACAAGTTTTAAGCTTGAGTCAAAAGGCTGCTAAAACAGATGCATCAGTTATGCTTTTTGGCGAGAGTGGCGTGGGTAAAGAAGTTTTTTCGCGTTTTATTCATCAAAATTCTAAACGCTCCCAAAAGCCTTTTGTGGCTATCAATATGGCTGCCATCCCTTCAAATTTGATAGAAAGTGAGCTTTTTGGATTTGAAAAAGGGGCATTTACTGATGCTAATGCCACCAAAATAGGACTTTTTGAAATGGCGAATAATGGAACTTTATTTTTAGATGAAATAGGTGAAATGCCTTATGAAATTCAAGCCAAACTCTTAAGAGCCTTGCAAGAAAAAGAAATCACAAGACTTGGAAGTACTAAAAGTATCAAAATAGATGTAAGGATTATTAGTGCGACCAATGCAAATTTGCAAGATAAGATCGATAATGGAGAATTTAGATCGGATTTGTATTATCGTTTAAATACAGTTCCTATTAATATACCCCCTTTAAGAGAAAGAAAAGAAGAAATTTTGGGCATAGCGCAAAAAGTTTTAGAAAATACTTGTAAAGAGTATGAGCTCGAAATGAAAAAATTAAGTCAAGAAGCTCAAAAAGCTTTGCTTGAATATAATTTTCCAGGCAATATAAGAGAGCTTATTTCTATAGTTCAGCGTGCTTGTATTTTAAGCGAGGGATTAGAAATTTCAGAACAAGATTTATTTTTAGAAGCAAGAAGTGTAAAAAAAGATGTAAAAAATTTAGAAAAAGAATTGCTAGAGCAAATTTTAGAGCAATGTGAATTTGATAAAGAAAAAGCAAGCAACAAACTTGGAATGAGTATAGAAAATTTAAACAATAAAATCAAACAATACAAAATAAAGGAAAAATAATGTCAAAAAAACAAAAAATAGCTATAGTTGGAGCAACAGGTGCGGTTGGAGAAGAGCTTTTAAATGTATTAGATGAGCTTGATTTTCCAGTCGAGAGTATTTTGCCTTTGGCTAGTGCAAAAAGCGCAGGCAATCAAATAGAATTTAGAGGCAAATCTTATACAATAAAAGAGCTTACCGAGGATGTTTTTAGAGAAAATCCTGTAGATATAGCTTTTTTTAGTGCAGGCGGAAGTGTAAGTGAAAAATATGCTAAATTTGCTGTAGAAGCAGGTGCTGTGGTAATTGATAACACAAGTCATTTTAGAATGGAAAAAGATGTGCCTTTAGTCGTTCCAGAATGCAATCCTGAAGATATTAAAGAATGGAAAAAAACAGGTATCATTGCAAATCCAAATTGTTCAACTATACAAATGGTGCATATTTTAAAACCTTTAAATGATGCTTTTGATTTAAAGCGTGTGGATGTAAGTACCTATCAAGCAGCAAGTGGAGCAGGTAAGGAAGGTATGGAAGAATTGGTTCGCGCAATGCAAAGCTTTTTTGCTTTCAAGCTTGATGAATTTGAAGCTCAAACATTTCCTCATACTTTAGCACTTAATTTGATTCCTCAAATTGATGTATTTATGGATAATGGCTATACAAAAGAAGAGCTTAAAATGATCAATGAAACACAAAAAATTCTTCATAAAAATTTAGAAATTTCAGCTACTTGTGTAAGAGTTCCAGTTTTAAGAAGTCATAGTGAAGCAATTACTATGCATTTTGCAAAAGAAGTAGATGTAAATAAAGCAAGAGATGTACTCCAAAATGCACCAAGTGTTGTTGTTATAGATGAACCAAAAGATAAAAAATATCCTATGCCTTTAATGACTAGCGATACAAATGAAACCTATGTGGGTAGAATTCGCTTAGATGTTACACATAAAAATATACTTCATCTTTGGTGCGTAGCAGATCAAATTCGCGTAGGCGCTGCTACAAATGCAGTGCGCATTGCTCAAAAATGGTTAGAATTAGAAAATAAATAAAAGGAGTAAAAGAGTGTTAGAGAAAATTTTTGAATCCTTGCTTGTTAAAAGTCGTATTGTTACAATTTTACCCGTAATATTCGGTCTTGTGGGCGCTTTTGTTTTATTTTTTATTGCAAGCTATGATGTTTTAAAAGTAATTCTTTATACTTATCAATATTTCTTTAGCGCTGGAATCAAGATTGATTTACATGAAGATGTGGTAGCTTTGATTATAGGAGCTGTAGATCTTTATCTTATGGCTTTGGTTTTATTTATTTTTTCTTTTGGAGTGTATGAACTTTTTATTAGCGAGATAGAAGAATTTAAACAAACCAAGCAAAGTAAAGTCTTGGAGGTGCATAGTTTAGATCAGCTTAAAGATAAGCTTGCAAAAGTGATTGTCATGGTTTTGGTAGTAAATTTCTTTCAAAGGGTATTGCAAATGAAATTTGCTACTCCTACAGATATGGCTTTTCTTGCCGGATCTATTTTAGCTGTTTGTGTGGGGCTTTATTTTTTACACAAGGGCGGACATTGAGGCTTGATTATCTTTTTTTGATATAATTAAAATTTTGGTTTGTAAGGGTGATTATGAAAAAGCTATTTTTGATTTTATTGGCAGTAATTAATGTTTTAACTTTTTCTTATGCGGCTCCCTTAGATGAAGTTTTTAAAGATGTTGAAGTTTCGGGCGTTGTGCGCTATAGATACGAGACGCAAAGGGTTAAAAAAACAGATAATAAAAACAAAAACACAATGTTACAAACCGCACCGAAATCACTATAAAATAGAGGTAGGATATGTTTCGTTACTTGACAATTTTTTCGATTTTTGTTGTAGCACTTTTTGGTATAAATTTGAAGTCTTTTTTTACTTATACTTTTGATGCAAATAAACAATACGATATGGTTCAAGCCAAGGATTTATATTTTAAAAATAAATGCAATACTTGCCATGGAGATAATGCTGAAAAAAGTGTCGCAGGTTCTAGAGTATTAAAAGATATGTCTCCTGAGGATATTAAAGCAGCCTTGGTGGGTTATACTCTTGATGGTAGTACTTCTGCTAATGCTTCACAAATGGCTTTTTATGCTAGAAATTTAAGCCACGATGATATGGATAATATCATTGCATATATCAAGGGTGGAAATTTTGCTGTTGATTTGCAAGTGAAAGATTTATTAGAAGAAGAACCACCGCAAAAAACGAAACATAATACTTTTTTAAAATAAAATATTGAGTTTAATTTAATGAAAGGATGGATAAGATGAAAAAAGTTACTTTAGTTTTTAGCGCCTTAGCTTTGGCAAATTGTTTATATGCAAAAACAATTAATTTAGGAGTAGTGTTGCCATTAACAGGACCAGTGGCTGCTTATGGGCAAGATCTTTTTAATGGTATAGAACTTGCTAATAAATTAAATGCTAAGTTAGATAATGGTGATGAAGTAAAGTTAATCGTTATTGATACTAAAGGCGATAAACTTGAAACTACAAGTGCAGTAAATCGTCTTATAGCGCAAGATAAGGTTATAGGGATTATAGGAGAGGCTACCACGCCAAATACTATACAAGCTATATCAATTGTAGAAGATAAAAAAATTCCACTCATTGCTCCAGTAGCTTCAGGAGATAAACTTCTAGAGGGCAAAAAATACGCTTCTCGTGTGTGCTTTAGCGATAGTTTTCAAGGGGATAAATTTGCGAGTTATGTTACAAAAGAATTAAACCTTAAAAATGCTGTTGTTATTATAGATCAAAGTAATGTTTATTCTTTAGGACTTGCAAAAGCTTTTGAAAAATCTTTAAAAGAGAATGGCGGTAAGGTGATCAAAAAACTTGCAATCAGTTCAGGCGATAAAGATTTTAGAGCTGTAGTTTCACAGCTTAAAAGTTTAAATCCTGATTTTGTTTATATGCCAATTTATCATTCTGAAGCTGCTCTTATTGCTAGACAAGCTAAACAAATTGGTTTTGATAAATTATTAGCTGCTGGAGATGGGGTTAATAATCAAACTTTTATAGATTTGGGCTCAACTGCTGTAAATGGAGTGGTTTTTACAGATAGTTTTGACTCAAGTAACCCTTCTACTGCTCGTGGTAAAACTTTTATCAATGAATATGAAAAAATAAAAGGCAATGCAAATCTTCCAGCTTTTTCAGCTATGGGTGCGGATGCTTATTATGTAATGCTAAATGCTATGAATGCTTGCCAAAATACACTTACTAGCGAGTGTATCAATGAAAAAATCCATCAAACAAGCAATTATGAAGGTGTGGGTGGAATTATTAGCATTGATGCAAGCGGTAATGCAATTCGTCCTGTTGTTATAAAAGAAATACAAGATGGCAAGCAAGTTTATAAAACTTTAATCAATCCATAAGGAAAAGTAATGAAAAAGAAAATAATTTTAGCAGCAGCTTTGGCTTTAAGTTTACAAGCAAAAGAAGTAAATTTAGGAGTTGTTTTACCTTTAAGTGGGGCAACGGCAGCTTATGGACAAAGTGCTTTAGAGGGTATAAAATTAGCCAATGAAATGCAAAGCACTTTAGCTAACGGAGATAAAATCAATCTTGTTGTTTTGGATACCAAGGGAGATAAGATCGAATCCGCAAGTGCTGCTACCCGCCTTGTAAATCAAGATAAGGTATTAGGACTTATCGGTGAAATGGTTACTGCAAATACTTTACAAGTAATGCGCATAGCTGAAGAAAATAAAGTTCCTCTTATCGCTCCTGCTGCAACAGGAGATAAGCTTTTAGAAAACAAATTATATTCAAGTAGAGTTTGCTTTATGGATAGTTTTCAAGGCTCATCTTTGGCAAAATACGCTTTTGAAAAATTAAACCACAAAAAAGCTGTGATTGTGGTTGATCAAAGTACGGATTATTCTTTAGGACTTGCTAAGGCTTTTGAAAAAGAATTTAAGGCTAAGGGTGGTGAAATTTTAAAAACTCTTAGAGTAAATTCAGGCGATAAAGATTTTAAAGCTATTGCAACTCAAATTAAAATTTTAAATCCTGATTTTATTTTCCTTCCGCTTTATTATAGTGAAGCTTCTTTGTTTGTTAGACAAGCAAAGCTCATAGGTTTAAATACCCCAATGGGTTCAGCTGATGGGGTTGCAGATGCTACTTTTATTAAATTAGCAGGCAATGCAAGCGAAGGATATATTTTTACAGATAGCTTTGATGCAAACAATCCTACAACCCAGCTAAGTAAAGATTTTATAGCTAAATACGCAAAGGAAAATCAAAGTAAAGAGGTTCCAAATTTTACAGCTATGGGAGCGGATGCTTATTTTGTAATGTTTAATGCTATGAATGCTTGCCAAAATACACTTACAAGTGAGTGTATTAATGAAAAAATTCACCAAACAAACAATTATGAAGGAGTTTCTGGGGTTATTAGTATCGATAAAAGCGGAAATGCAACTCGTTCTGTGGTAGTGAAAGAAATTAAAAATCAAAAGCAAACTTATAAAGATACTATAAATCCTTAGGAAAAATATGGACTCTACTTTATTTTTACAACAACTTGTTAATGGTCTTAGTCTAGGCAGTATGTACGCACTTATTGCCGTGGGCTATACCATGGTATATGGTGTATTAAGGCTGATCAATTTTGCACACGGTGATATTATGATGGTGGGTGCTTATATAGCCCTTTTGTTGATAAATTTTTTTTCTCCAATTATCAATCATTTAAATCAAACTTTTTTTGGTAGCGATGAGCTTGGAAAATATCTTGTTGTTATTTTTGCAGCTGCACTTGTGGCTTCTATGATCTTTTCTTCTATTGTGGGAATATTGATAGATAAAATTGCCTATAAGCCTTTAAGAAAAGCTCCTAGAATTTCATTGTTGATAACTGCAATCGGTATTAGCTTTTTTTTACAAAATCTTTTTAATGTGATTTTTACTTCAACCGAACAGCAATTTCCAGCACCACCAATATTTGAAACTTTGGTTAGCATAGGCGGTGTTAGTACAACTTTAGGTTCGTTGCTTGTACCTTTAGTAACTCTAGTAGTAATGCTTGGAGTCCTTTTTATCCTTTATAAAAGTAAATACGGCATAGCCATTCGTGCTTTGGCTTTTGATATACAAACTGTAAATTTAATGGGAATTAATGCAAATAGAATTATTGCCATTGTTTTTGCTTTAGGATCTGCTTTAGCTGCTTTAGCAGGGATTTTTTGGTCGAGTAATTACTATTCTGCTTATCCTACCATGGGGACTTTAGTTGGACTTAAGGCCTTTGCAGCAGCAGTTTTAGGAGGGATTGGCTCTGTAGTAGGGGCGGTTCTAGGAGGGCTCATTATAGGATTGACTGAAGTTATGGCCGTGGCTTTCTTTCCAGAGCTTTCGGGTTTTAAGGATGCTTTTGCTTTTATTTTTCTTGTGTTTATCTTACTTTTTAGACCAACGGGAATTTTGGGCATAAATTTTGAAAAGAGTAGGTTTTAAAAATGGTAAAAATTAAAATTTCAGCTTTAGTTTATATTGTTTTAGCTATTGCTTTTATTATGCTTGCTCCACAATTTTTTGATGGCTATGGTATTGGTATATTAAATCAAATTGCTATTTATATTACTTTAGCAGTAAGTTATAATTTAATCAATGGCGTCACAGGTCAGTTTTCTTTAGAGCCAAATGGTTTTATAGCAGTAGGTGCTTATGCTGCGGCTCTAGTGCTTTTAAGCTCGGAACAAAAATTAGATTTATTCAGTTTAGAAGACCCAAATCCTATCATTTTAGCTTTGCATACAAATTCTTTCATCTTAGCACTTTTATTCGCTGGCTTTAGCGCTTGTGTTTTATCTTTAATCCTTGCTTTTGCTGTTTTTCGTGTAAGAGGGGATTATCTAGCTATTGTAACTTTAGGTTTTGGTATTATTATCCAAAAATTAGCGATTAATTTTCCAAGTTGGACAAATGGATCTATGGGCTTAAATGGTATTCCTTTGCTTTCAAATCTTTATTGGACAGGTGGAGTGGCGATTATATCTGTTATTTTGATTTTAAATTTGGTTTATTCTAAATTTGGCAGGGCAATGAAAGCAATTAGGGATGATGAAGACGCTGCAAGCGCTATGGGAGTAAATGCTTTTTGGACTAAAACTCTTGCTTTTGGAACTTCTGCTTTTTTAGAGGGCGTAGGTGGAGGACTTTTGGTTTGTCTTCTTGCCTCTGTTTCTCCAGAACAATTTGGTTTTGAATTTACTTTTATGTTGCTTATAATTATAGTTTTAGGCGGCTTAGGTTCTACTACGGGAGCTATTTTGGGAGCTATTTTGATTATAGGTGGAAGAGAGTGGTTAAGATTTTTAGATGAAATGCAGATTAAAATCGATTTTCTAGGTATCGATATGGGTTCTATGCCAGGACTTAGAATGGTGGTTTTTTCTCTAATTCTTATTTTAGTTATGCTTTTTGCACGACGCGGAATTTTTGGCGATAGAGAGCTTAATTCCTTCTTTAAAAGACCTTCTAAAAAAGGACTTAAATAATGATTTTGGAGCTTAAGAATATTACTAAAAAATTTGGGGAAGTGAGAGCTATTAATGAAACTTCTTTTCATATTAAAGAGGGTGAAATTTTTGCTCTAATTGGTCCTAATGGTGCGGGCAAAACAACACTTTTTAATATTATTACAGGCAATTATAAACCAACAAGTGGAGAAGTATTTTTTCAAAATAAGAAAATTAACGATTTAAAGCCTCATAAAATTGTGCATTTAGGCATAGCAAGAACCTTTCAAAACATTAGATTATTTTCAAGTATGAGTGTGCTTGAAAATGTTATGATAGGTTTTGATAAACAAATGAAATATAGCGTTTTGGAAGCTTTTTTGCATTTAGGTCGTTTCCATAGGGTTGAGCAAGAATTTAAAAATAAAGCTTATAAGCTTTTAGAAGAACTCGGTATTAGTGAATTTGCAGATGAGAAAGCTACGAGTTTAAGTTATGGTCAGCAAAGAAAAGTTGAAATTGCAAGAGCTATGGCTACAAACCCAAAACTTCTTTTACTTGATGAACCTGCTGCAGGTATGAATTCTAGCGAAAGCGATGAATTAGCAGAGCTTATTTTAAAGCTTAGAAAAGACTATAAGATCAGCGTTTTGCTTATAGAGCACGATATGAAATTTGTTAATAGGCTTTGTGATAAAGTTTTGGTGCTTGATTATGGTAAGACTATTTTTGAAGGAAAAATAAGTGATGCTGTAAATCACAAAGAGGTAATTGCTGCTTATTTGGGAGATTTTGATGCTAGTAGTTAAAAATTTGCATGTTTATTATGGCTTGATTGAAGCAGTTAAGGGTATAGATTTTAAAGTAGAAACAGGTCATATAGTTTCTCTTATTGGCTCTAATGGAGCAGGAAAGACTTCTACTCTCAATGCGCTTTTAAATGCAGTAAAACGAACCGGAGAAATAAATTTTTTAGGTTATGATACAAAAAGGCATTTAACTCATACTTTGGTGCAAAAAGGTATAGCTTTAGTACCTGAAGGAAGGCGCGTTTTTATCAATCTTAGCGTCGAAGAAAATTTAAAAATAGGTGCTTATAATAATAGTGAAAACTATGAGCACTTAAGAGAGCAAATGTATAAGTTATTTCCAAGACTTGCGAGCAAAAAACATACTATGGCAGGAAATTTAAGTGGAGGGGAAGCTCAAATGCTTGCTATTTCAAGAGCTTTGATGAGCGAACCTAAGCTTTTAATGCTTGATGAGCCCTCGCTTGGACTTGCTCCTAAGATAGTTGGAGAGGTTTTTGATATCATAGTGCGTTTAAAGGAAGAGGGCATTACTATACTTTTAGTGGAGCAAAATGCTTACTCTGCGTTAAAGATAAGTGATTATGCTTATGTTTTAGAAAATGGACTTATTGCAATGCAAGGTGAGGCTAAAAAACTCATAGGCGATGACAATATTAGAAAAAAATATTTAGGATTATGATACAGAGGTTAGGATATGAAAAATATTATTAAAAGTGTGGGTGATTTAAGAATTTCTATAGTTTTATTTTTGCTTTTTGCTTTATCTTGTGGTTTGGCAACCTTTATAGAGAGTGCTTATGGTGCACCTACTGCATGGGCAATGGTATATGATAGTTTTTGGTTTGAGTATATACAGCTTTTGTTAGGCATAAATTTATTATTTGGAATGTTTCGTTATAAGATGTTTGCTCTAAAAAAAATGCCTTTGATGATTTTTCATTTTTCTTTTCTTTTTATCTTGCTTGGCTCTGCTATGACTCGTTATGGTGGTTTTGAAGGTTTATTAGCGATTCGAGAGCACACTCAAAATGCTTTAGTTGAAAGCTCTAAAACCTCTTTAAGAATTTCTACTATTAAAGATGGCGAGCGTTATACTTCCGTAAATGATCGTTACATAGGAAATTTACCTTTTGCAAATTCTTTTAAATTAAATTTAAATATGGGAGATGAAAAAGCTGTTTTAAAATATGAAAATTTAATTTTAGATGCAGATTATACTTATAAAGAAGATAATGTTTCTTCACCCTTGCTTGTTTTGACTATTTCTGAAAAAAATTCCCAAGGTGCAAATTTGGAATTTAGATCAGGAGGGGTACAAAATATCAATGGAATTAATTTCGCCTTTATGAATGATGATGTGGCTAAACCTTATATCAAAATAGATAAAAATTTAAAATTAAGCTCAAGCGAAAATTTAAGCGTTTTCAACATGAAAAAAGGCGAGAATTCAACTCTTAAAATTGGCGAAAAGGCAGATGCTAAAGATCTTAGATTGTATAGTTTGGATAATTTAAATTTTGTAGTGAAATTTGCTTCTTTGCATGGAGCTCAAGAAATTCAAGGCGTCAATAGACCGCAAGATGAAAGCTTTTGGCTATGGTTTAAATCAGCTTGGTTAGAATTTGCAAGAACTATAATGATATCAAGCTTTGGGGAGCCACAAAACTGGAAAGCTTCTTGGCTTACGAATTTTAAAGATTTTGCTATGAGTAAGGATTATCAGGCTTTGGAATTAAAAGGAAGACATGCGTTAAAACTTCAGTTAGAGTATAAGAATGAAAGTAAAGAATTTTACGTATTTGAATACAATAAACCTACTGTAGTAGAACTTGCTGGGCAAAAATTCTTTATTTCTTGGGCGCTTGCATATGAGCAATTGCCTTTTGAAATTTATTTAAGAGATTTTGTTATAGATCGTTATCCTGGATCTATGTCTCCTGCTTCTTATGCAAGTGAAATTACGGTTAAAAATAATGAAGATAATTTCGATTATAGGATTTTCATGAATAATGTGTTAGATTATAAGGGTTATAGATTTTATCAAAGTTCTTACGATCAGGATGAAAAAGGGACGATATTATCAGTCAATAAAGACCCGGGTAAAATTCCTACATATATAGGTTATTTCTTGCTTTGTTTAGGTATGTTTTTAAATTTCTTAAACCCACATTCAAGATTTAGAACTCTAGCAAGACTTATCAACAAAGACGCTCTGAAGCATACTGCTAGTGTTTTGGCTTTATTTGTAGCTTTATTTGGAGCAGATAAAATGCTTGCTCAAGATTTAAATATAAGCTTAGAGCAAAATATACCTATAGTGGATAAAGCACATGTTAAAGAGCTTAAAGCCCTTATCGTGCAAAAATCTGTAGATGGTAGAATGATACCTTTTGATACTTTAGCTAGAGAAATTTTGGAAAAAATTCATAAGAGTGCAGACTATAAAGGACAAGAAGCAAGCGCTATAATGCTTTCAATGCTTATCAATGTAGATTTATGGCAAAATGAAGCCTTTATTTTAATGCCAAGCAATAAAAATGTTCGTGAGGCTATCGCTGAAATTTTAGAAATTTCTCCAGAATTAAAATATGTCAAATATAAGGATTTCTTTGATGCTAATAATCGCTACAAACTTCAAAAATATGTGGAAAATGCTAACCGCAAAAACCCAAATGCTAGAGGGGTATTTGATAAAGAAATCATTTATTTAGATGAAAGAGCAAATGTTGTAAATTTGGTTTTTAGCGGAGAACTTTTTAAATTTATTCCTATACAAAATCATGACAATAATGCATGGTTGGCTCCTTTTTCTGCTATTACAACACTTAAGGATGAAGAGGGTCAGTTTGTTTTTACACTTATAAAAAATTATTTTTCTTCTGTGGACTCAGCTTTTCATGATGGAAATTGGACAAGAGCTAATGAAGCTTTAGGTTTTATCAAACAATATCAAGAGAAAATAGGGCATGAGGTTATGCCTAATAAAACAAAAATAGAGATGGAAATTTTTTCAAATAAAGCTGAAATTTTTGTCAAACTTGCTCCTGTATATTTAATCGCGGGATTTTTATTGTTGATTGTTCTTTTGATTAAAATGGTTGCGCCAAAACTTAAAATTTCTCTTATATTTAAAGTCGTTTATATTTTAAATATTTTAGCCTTTATAGTCCATACTGTAGGACTTGGATTGCGTGCTTACTTAGCAGATCATGCTCCTTGGAGTAATGGATATGAGAGTATGGTTTATATAGCTTGGGCTTTATCTCTTTCAGGAATTTTCTTTTCTAGAAAAAGTCCGATTGCTTTATCTTTGACTTCTATACTTGCGGGTATTGTTTTAGCTGTGGCTCACTTAAGTGAGATGAATCCACAAATTACAAATCTTATGCCAGTGCTTAATTCGTATTGGCTTAGTATCCATGTGTCAGTTATTACTGCTAGCTATGGATTTTTAGGGCTTTGTTCTTTGCTTGGAATTTTTACTTTATTGTTAATGTGTTTTTTAAAAGAAAACAATCAATACAATCAAAGTATTTTAAGAAATATCACAGAAGCAACTCGAATTAATGAAATGTCAATGATTTTTGGACTTTGTTTGCTTACTGTTGGAAATTTCTTAGGTGCAATTTGGGCCAATGAGAGTTGGGGTAGATATTGGAGTTGGGATCCAAAAGAAACTTGGGCTTTGGTAAGTATTTTGGTTTATGCGGCTATTTTGCATATTAGAATGATTCCAAAATATTCTAATCAATTTACCTTTGCATTATGGAGTATGTTTGCTTATTGGGTTGTTATTATGACTTATTTTGGAGTAAATTATTTCTTAGTAGGTTTGCACTCTTATGCTGCAGGAGAAGCTGCTCAAATTCCTAGTTATGTTTATTGGGGAGTTGTGATTATGATTGTTTTAGCATTACTTGCAAGAAGAAAGCGTGAGTTTGTAGGCAAACTTTAATGAGCCATATTTTTTGGGTGATTATTTGCACCTCTGGAGCTTTGCTCCTCTTTTTGAGTTTGATAGCTTATTTGATTCTCAGTGATAATAAAAAGAAAAATAAAAAACAAAAAAATACTGAGAATACAGCTAAAGCCCGCAAATTTGATAATGATTTAAATAAGATGATAGCAGCGGCGAGTGATTTAAAATATAGCGATCGTGATTTAAAGGAGTTGGTAAAGCTCTTTGTTCAAACACATAAGCTAGGCTCTAAAACTTCTAAAGAATTAGATGAAAAAACAAAAAATAAATTAGAATTTGCATCCGCTTTAGCTGCTAACCCAAAAGCTAGCCCTCAAACTGTAAGTTTTTTAAATCAAGAGCTTAAAAAAATTTCTGCTTCTTACAAAAAAGAAATCGATGCCTATGAGCAGATGGGTTTAGCAAAAAGAAAAATCAAAGAAGAGAAATAAAACCAGATTTAAATTTTTTAAGCGTATGTGTTTTTAAAGAAATTACAAGCAATTATAGTGGAGTTTATATTTTGATAAAGAGATAAGAGAAGAGATATTACAGAGAGAAAGCATATTTTAAAGGCGCTAAAGGACGAGAGTTCGGGTGATGATATTTGAGATTGGTTGTAAGATGCAAGCAGAAAATATCTTGTTGTTTTACATACCATGATAAATTATAGTGTAGAAAGCTATGGATTATTTAGAGATGAAAGAGAGGTGGGTAGCTTTACAAGCGTAGGACACAAAGGTGTTGATGGTGGAAGTTAAAGCAAAATTTTATTATCACATCTATACAATTACGCGGACAAAAATATGCCTATCTAAGGAGTAAGTATGCGTTTTTATAAAATGCTTCTGGCTTTAATCTTAAGTACAAATTTAGCCAATGCTTATGATACTACTATTATTTATAATGAAGATAAACCTATTTTTAAACTTGATTTTTACAATAAAGGAGAAAATACGGTTTTTTTGGTGAAACTGTTGCCTCTTCCTATACTTTAAATGAGATCCAAAGAAATGAAATCATTCGTGCGACTCAATTTTGGGCTAATATTATAGGAGCTAGTGCAATCAATTCTTCCCCCATTCCTATCAGTGTAAGTACCTTTGATATTCCAAATGCCAATGCATTATCTTATGATTTCTTTTCTAATCCTATATTTAATAGGGTATTGCAAGGAGAAAGTATAGATACTATTAGACAAGAACTTATAGGTGTATCAGAAGGTTTTTTTACTAAAGCAAGTGTAGAATACTTAGGGCATATTAATATGGGAAAGCTTGATTGGTATATAGCTTCTCATCCTACTACCCTACCTAAAAATGGGAATCAGTTTGATACTTTTTCTACCTTCACCCATGAGCTTTTTCATGCTTTAGGCGTGTTATCTTTAGCTGGTAGTTGTGGAGGAAATTTGGGACAATGTTTTAACGGTTTTTTAAACAGTTTTAGTGATCATTTATATGATCTTAATGGAGTAAAAGCTCAAATAGGAATGAGAATAGTTAAAACCCAAGCAGAGGTAGAAGAAGCTAAGTTAAAAGGAGAGACGGTTTTCTTAGTTAAGGACGATGGTGTTTATATTAATAGTCTTAGCAATGCTTCGGGCAATGTTTATTTTAAAGGAGAAAATGTCGCAGAAGTTATTAAAAATGCTAAACTGGGTTATGATGGGGTTAATGGTATTCCTATCAATGCTTGGGAAGGGATTATATTAGATATGTCTCATATTGAGCTTGATAATTCTTTAATGAGTCATCAAGGTTGGCGTAATTATAACTTCTATATGGAAGCAGAATTAGCCTTGCTTCAGGATATAGGTTATAATTTTGATAGAAAACTTTATTATGGAGATTCTATTTACGAAAGCAATCTTTTAAACTGGCAAAGCGATCATGGTTATTATGCTAGAAAAGATGGCAAATGGCTTATAGGAGAATACAATCCTACAGAATACGGAGTGAGTTTGCATATCTATGGTAAAAATAATATAGCCACTCAAAGCCATGATATTTTATCAAGTGGCGTAGCTGCAAGTGGTATTCGTATAGATGGATCGAATAACCAATTGATTATAGCCAATGATACTAAGGTTTATACCTTAGGGGATTATTCTAATGCTTTATTAATCGCTTATGGAAAAGATCATGTTATTGAACATAATGGAGAATTAAAAGCTACAGGTAAAGAGGGTATAGCTATTAATATAGATTTTGGGGATAACACTCTGGGCAATACTGAAGAATACCGTGGCTCTTATATACATCAAATGTCTGGTAATAATCAAGACGATCTTGCGGAGTATAACCTAGATGGAGCCTTGGTTAAAAGCTTAAATCTTAATACTGCTAGCTCTGCTATAGGCTCTTTAGCTTCCATTTATATAGCTGATAATGCTTATGTAAACACTATCAACATAGTGCAAGGGGCTAAGGTAGAAGGAGATATTATCTCTAATTGGGATCCTAATAATGAAAAATTAGCAAATCAATACAAAGATAGCTTTTATACAGATCTTAATTTTGGTTCTTCTAGCTTATCAAGAGCTGCTTTCAATGCTTTAGATAATACTTGGAGTGTTAAAGCTAATGTATTAGGTTATGATAATTTTAAAATGAATGTTAATGAGAATCTTAATCTACAAGGTAGTGCTTTTGTTTATGATTTAAACAATAAAGCCCATTTTAGCCTACTCAGTGCAGATGGCATCAACCCTTCTTTATTATATATTAAAAACAATTTCACTCAGGATTCAAATGCTATCCTAACCGCGGGTATTAATGCTAATGGACAAAGTCTAGTATATGTAGGAGGTAATGCTAATTTAGCAGGAGCTTTTAATTTTTACATGTTAAAAGACTTTTATAAAGATAAAGTAGTGTTAGATCCTGATTTAATTAGCGCAAATCAAATTCAAGGTGCTTTTAATTCTATTGTTTATGATAATAGTCTTGATTTTTCTCCTATTTTAAATTTTATCTATGATGCAAATACAAAAGAATTAGGAGTTGTTCGTGATTATACTCCTTATATTAAAAATTCAAGCGATATTTCTTTAGCTTATGCTTTAAATTCTTTAGCTCAGAATGGAAAATATGAAGATATTGCTTTGCTTTTTAAAGAATTGGACTTTGCTACAGATGCACAAACCATAGCTCAGGGTTTAAACGAGCTTAATGCTAAAGCTTATTTAGACAGTGCTAAAATTTCTTTAGATTTCCAAGAGGAGCTCAATAAAGAAACCCTAAGCGATGTAAGAAAAGAATATGCCAATGAATGGCAAAGCTTCGTAACCCCATTTGGAACTTATCAAAGCTCAAGAGCTAATGGAGATTTTGATGCTTATAAGGCTATGGAGGTGGAGTAAAGGCTAAAGCTATTAAGGGATTTGATAGTTTCAATTTAGGATTTAATTTGGTGTTAAATACTAATAATATAGATATAGATGATACCTTAGCTAATACAAAAACCACAGGGGCATATGCAGACATTTTTTCTAAATATGATTTAGAAGATTTTTATCTTTTAGGAAGTTTTAGAATGGGTTATGAGCACACCAAGCTTAATAGAAATGTAAACATAGGAGCTTTTAGTGCAAATTATAATTCTAAGTTTAATTCTTATCTTACCAGTGAAATGGTAGGTATAGGTAAAAGCTTTAATCACTATGGGGTAAGCTATGGACCTTTAGCTTATATAGAACACAGCTTCTTACATCACTTCGCTATCAATAAAGAAAATCAGAACTCTACAGCTTTAAATATTGATTCTAAAAAATTTCCATGCTTTAAATTTTTTTATGGGATTTAATGTAAATTATGAAAAAGGTATGAGTGGCAAAGCTATTGTGAATTTTTATTTCTTGGGTGGATGGAATCATTATTTCTTAGACTCTTTAAAAAACAATGCCAGCTTTAAAGATGCAAGTTTAAATAAATTCTATACCAAAAGCAAACTAAGCAATCAAGGTTCTTTATACCTACAAGGAGGAATTGATTTTACTCATAATCAATCTTTCTTTACAAGATTAATGCTTTCAAGTGATATTAAAGATAATATAGACTTTAGCACCAAACTTGAAGTAGGAGCTAAGTTTTAGTAAAACACAAAAAAATAAAGCCTTGTGATTATGATATTATTAGGCTTTATTTTATACTTTTAAACTTAAATTGTTTTTTGTTGATCTTTGTTTTATATTTATCCTTTTTAAATTTTCAAGTAATCTTTGCTAATGTTTAAAGAGTTTTAGTTTTTGCAAATTGCTATATATAAAAGTAAGGATTTTAAAGCAATAAAAGCTATAAAAGCTACTTAAAGATTATATTTATAATACAAGAAAAGATAAAATCATTTATTTAGACTTGCAAAGTGATGTAGAAAAGTATAAAAGAGAATGAAAATTTTTTAAATACAGCTTAATTTTTAATTGTTTATCGTTGATAATCTTTCATCTTTTTATAAGCATATAAAATATATGTAAATTCTTAGAAGAAATTTTTTGCACATATTTTTGAATTGATCAAAAGATATTAATTACCATTTTTACAAAGTTTTGATTTATTGGCTTTTATTTGTTAAGTGAGATAAATTGATATAAGAAGTAATGGTGCGCTCAAGAGGATTCGAACCTCTGACCTTTTGAACCGCAATCAAATGCTCTATCCAGCTGAGCTATGAGCGCATCTTTTTGTATTTTTAAAGATGTAATTGTATAAAAAATTTTCTTAAAATTAGGTTATTTGTTTAAGATTTTATCTTCAAATTCTAATTCTTTCTTTTTTGCGATAAACGATTAAGCCGCTTAATAAAATAAAACATATAAGAGCAAAAACATACCAAGTTGCATGTTTAACATTGCTTAAAAATAAATCATTGGTATTTATACCAAAAAAACCTACTATCAGATTAAGAGGTAAAAATATTGCAGATAATATGCTTAAAAAATATAAGCTTTGATTCATTTTTTCATTTTTAATTGCACTCATTAATAAATGAAGCTCGTTTAATCTAGCGATAATTTCTTTGTTGTTTTTTAATGTAACCCCGACAGCAAAGATAATAGGCTTTAAAGCTTTTTTTATGCGGGCTTGTCCCTGCTAATAAATTCAATGCCTCATCAAGCAAGGAAAGGTTTTTTAAATTTTTATTGATTTTTTGTTTTAGGATAAAACTTTTTTTAAAGAAATTTTTGATCAAATTGCCTTTTAAAAGTATATTTTCTTTGCGTTCTAAAATGCGTTCAAAGTAAGCATTTTCATTTTTACAATCCTCTAAAATAGCCCGAATGGTGCTTAAAAAATCATTTAAAGAAAAAGGTTTAAATTGAGCATTTTCAAGTTTGAAAATTGTATCATCCTCAAATCCAAAAACACTGAAATTCGCCTTTTTTGTTTTTGAGCTGTAAGAATTTAAAATCAAAATTTTTTGCCCTAAAAAATCCATATATAAAGTATTTAAATTTTTATTTGCAAGAAATTTGCTTAAATTCTCATCGCATACCATTGGTTAGCCTTTTGGCGTAAAATTCGTATTTGAATTTTTTAAATTCAGACTTTTTTATCGCCTCTCGTGCTTGCGCTACTAAGGTTAAATAATAATGTAAATTATGCAAACTAGCCAAGCGAAAAAAGGTTAATTCTTTAGCTTTAAAAAGATGGTTTAAATATCCGCGTGAGAAATTACGACAGGTATAGCATGAGCATTCATTATCAATGCTTTCATGATCGTTGATAAATTCAGCTCTTTTGATATTAAATTTGCCAAAATTGGTGAAAAAAGTTCCATTTCTAGCATTTCTAGTAGGCATAACACAATCAAACATATCCACCCCTCGCTCTATGTTTTCAACCAAATCCTCAGGAGTTCCAACCCCCATAAGGTAGCGGGGGCGATTTTCATCTAAAAAAGGGTTTAAATTTTCCACAGTTTCATACATAAGAGCATTTTCTTCACCTACGCTAAGTCCTCCTATAGCAAGTCCATCAAAATCCATTTCATTAAGGGCTAAAGCACAGCGTTTGCGTTCTTCATAATCGGTTCCCCCTTGTATGATTCCAAAAATATTTTGTTTTAGACCTAGTCCTTGAATTTGCATTTGTTTGTGATAATCAATCGCTTCTTTTGCCCATTTTATAGTTCTATCTACTGAAACTTTAATGCGTTCTTTTGTAGCAGGAAGGGCGATAAGATCATCTAGTATCATCATGATATCACTATTTAAATCATATTGAGTATCTAATACGCTTTTAGGAGTAAATAAATGCTTAGAACCATCTATATGGCTTTTAAATTCTATACCCTCTTGAAAATGTTTAGAATTAGCAGAAAGTGAAAAAGCTTGAAAGCCACCACTATCAGTAAGAAAACTTCTATCAAATTTTGTAAAGCCGTGCAAACCACCAAAATGTTTTACGATTTTAGAACCAGGCCTTAAATACATATGATAAGTGTTTGCTAGGATGATTTTTGCATTAAGTTGTTCTTTAAGATCAATTGCATCAAGGCTTTTTACAGCACCTACTGTGCCTACTGGCATAAACATAGGGGTTTCAAAAGTGCTATGAGCTGTTGTTATCTCACATACTCTAGCTAGGTTGTCTTTATGCTTTAATTTAAATTCCATTTGTTATAATTTCCTTTTTGGAGTGCAAAATGAATCATATTTTAATAATAATTGATGGTATTTTAGCAAAGCATTTCTTAGAAAGGCTTTGTTTTGAAAAAGGCTTGGGATATTTTTTTACCATAGTTTGCCAAAATGAAGAAAATATAAATTTAGGTGCAAATAGCGAATATATTGAATTTCATCATTTTGATCCCACTAGCACAGCCCGCCTTGAAACTCTTATGAATAAATCTTTCAAACAAGCTTTTATCTATATGCAAGATGAATTTGAAACTAAAAAAACCTACGAAGCTTTGCGTTCTTTAGATGCAAATTTAGAGATTGAGATCATGGATTTTTGGGGTTTGAATATTAATGATGTTCATGCAAATTTAGCCGATGCTAGAATGACTTTGAGCCGAAGATTTATGGATTTTTTGCCTGATATTGCTTTAACGGCTTATTGTGTTGGATTGGGTGTTGGGGAGGTTATGGAAGTTAAAATTCCTGCAGGGTCGATTTTTGCATACAGGCATATTAGCTCCATACAGCAAAAAAGATGGCGTATAGTACTCATTTATAGAAATTCTAAAATTTATTTTGTTAAGCCATCTTTTGTTTTACAGCCTAATGATAGCATTTTAATCGTAGGTGATCCCGCTGTTCTTCAAAGTATTTTTCACAATATCAGAGGTAAAGCAGGACAATTTCCACTTCCTTTTGGGAGTAATATCTTCACTCTTATTGATATGAAAAAAATGAGTGAAGATACACAAGAAAGATTACTAGATACCACTTTGCAATTGGTTAAAAAAAGCAATGCTAAGAAATTTTTTATAAGGGTGCTTAATCCTAAATTGGGTGCTTTATATGATAAAATGAAGCAACTTTCAGATGAGCAAGAAAGTATATTTTTTGATTTTTTTAATACAGATTTTGCAAATTTAAATTCTTTCTCGGAAAATAATGATATAGGTATTATTCTTACAGATTTTAAACATTTTGAGCAAGAGAAAAAAACTTTTTTTGAATTGAAAATTCCTATTTTGAAAATAGGTGAGGGTAAATTCGAAAATATTCAAAATGCTGTTATTTTAAGTACTAATGAAACCGAACTTGAAAATAATGCAAATGTGATCACAGATCTTAGTAAGCAACTTGATTTTGATATTACTTTGTATTATTATAATCCTAATTTGCAAAATACTACAGATATGGAGGAGTATTTTGGAAGTTTATCTAAGCTTTACGATAAGAATATCCAAATTATAAGCAAAAATGATGAAAATCCTATTTTATCTTTATCTTACCGTGCAGATTTGTTGCAATTTGTGAGTTTTGAAAAAGAGCTTTTGGAGGGAGAATTTAGCAAAAGTTTAAGCACTAATCTCAATAGACATTATTCTAAAATGAGGCAAAATTATCAACTTTTCATACCTGTAGAATGAGAATCATTTAAGGCTTATGATAAAGTATTATTTTTTAGGAGCTTGTTTTTTAGTGTTTCAAAAAAGATTTTTATTTTAAATTTTCTTAGCTTTATGGCTTAGAACTAAGAAAATGATTAGCCCTAATTTGCTAGAATAGATTTAATTTCAAAATAAAAGTAGAACAATGCAAATAAATGTAGATTTAAAAGAAAACGCTTACAAGGTTTATATAGACGAGTTGGATAATTTAGAATTAGATACGAAGGTTTTTATACTTTCAAATCCTAAAATTTCAGGACTCCATTTAAAAACACTATTGTCTAAAATTAAGGCTAAAGAGCTTTTTATAGCGACGATAGAAGATGGTGAAGAATACAAAAATTTACTCACTTTGGAAAAAATTTTAAATCAAATGTTTAATTCCAAACTTAACCGAAAAAGTATATTGATAAGCTTTGGAGGTGGAGTAATTAGCGATATGGGTGGATTTGCGGCAAGTATTTATCAAAGGGGGATTGATTTTATCAATATCCCTACTACGCTTTTAGCTTGTGTGGATGCTGCAGTAGGTGGCAAAACAGGAGTTAATAATGCTTTTGGAAAAAATTTAATAGGCACTTTTTATCAGCCTAAAGCTGTGTATTGCGAAAGTGAATTTTTAAGAACCTTAGGTAGAAGAGAATTGGCCGCAGGGATGACTGAATTTATCAAAATGGCAGCAATGTTTGATAGGGATTTGCTTGAATTTATAGAAGCGATTGATAAGGAAAGTTTTTTAAATGCGACTTGCGAAAACGAAATTTTTACTCAAATTATTTCTAAAAGCGTAGAGCTTAAGGCAAGAGTTGTGGAGTGTGATGAGAAGGAATCAGGCTTAAGAATGCTTTTAAATTATGGTCATACCTTTGCTCATGTGATAGAAAATTTTACAGATTATAAACAATATTTACATGGTGAAGCAGTGGCTATAGGGATGAATATGGCAAATCGCTTGGCTTTAAAATTAGGATTATTAAGTAAAGAAGAATGCGAGAGAATAGAAAAAATTTTACTTCAATTTAATTTGCCAACGCATTATAAAATCGAAAACATCAACGAGTTTTATGAGGCTTTTTTCATGGATAAAAAAAGTGCTAATCAAAAATTAAATTTCATTCTTGCAAATTCTTTGGGCAAGGGACTCATAAAAGGTGATATTGCCAAAGAAATGATATTGGAAACCTTGGAAGAATTTCAATGAGAAAAATCCTTCTTTTACTTTGCTTTAGTCTTTTTGCTTTTGGCGATATAAATCGCACTATTATTAATAATATCAATGAAAAAATAAGCAATTTAGACACTGTCATTGGAGCTAGTATTTGGGATGTACGCTATGAAAATTTTATCAAATATCAAGATATAAATGATGAACTTATTATCTTAAATTTAGAATTAAAAAAAATAGAAGATGTGCATTTACAAGATGAATTAAAACGAAAAATAGCAACTTTAGAAGAACAGCTTAATGTTCTTAAAGAGTATAAAGAATTAAACTTTGCCCATAGTCTTAGTGCACCTGAAGATATAGAAACTTTATCTAAGCTCACCAATCCTTTTGCGATTATTGGGGCTTTTTCTCATATTAAAAAATTAAGAGGAGAAAAAGAAGAATATGCCTTTAAATTTAATGATTTTAAGAATTTGGTAGAAAAAATCAGAGAAAAGAATTTAGAACTCAAAGAATTAGTCAATCTAGAATCAAATATCGAAAATATAGAAGCATTAAAAGCATCAGATAAAAAACTTGAAGAATTTGATCAAGCCTTAAAATTTGCTAGTGTTTCTTATTCTGTTTATGAAAAAAAGATTGATGATGAAATTGCAAGAGTAAGTGCTGAAATCAAAGCGCAGGGTTTAAGAGCGATTAATATAGTCATAGCTATTGTTATTGTTGTAGCTATTGCTTTTATGTTAAAACTTGTTGCTAAAAAATACATAAAGGATAATGAAAGATACTATACAGCAACAAAGATCATCAATTTTATTAACCTTAATATCATTTTTCTTATTTTGCTTTTTGCTTATATAGAAAATATAACCTATCTTGTTACTATACTTGGTTTTGCATCAGCAGGCTTAGCTATTGCTATGAAAGATATGTTTATGTCTATGCTTGGATGGTGTGTGATCGTTTTTGGTGGAAGCTTTAGAGTAGGGGATCGTGTAAAAGTTTTTCAAAATGATACTACTTATGTGGGGGATATTATAGATATTTCTTTTTTGCGTATCACTTTATATGAAGATATTACACTTGAAACTTATAGTAAAAATCGTAGAGCAGGGCGTATTGTTTTCATACCCAATAATTATGTTTTTACAAATCTTATTTCTAATTATACTCATCATGGAATGAAAACGATTTTAGATGGTATAGATATTAGCGTTACTTTTGATTCTAACATAGAAAAAGCTCAAGCTATAGTTGAAGAAGTTGTCAACCGCCTAGCAAAGGGCTATACAGAACTAGCCAAAAAAACAATGAAAAGACTGCAAAATGAATACAGCATAAGAAATCCCAAAGTAGAACCTAGATTTTTTGTCTTTTTTGAACATTGGGGGATGAGAATATCTGCTTGGTATATGACAAATTCATACGCAGCATTGATACTTCGAAGCGCTATCAGTAAAGAGATTATTAAAGAATTTAACAAGCATGAGGATATTAAAATAGCTTATCCATCTCAAAATTTATATTTAGGAAATTTAAATCAAGCTCCTTTTGAGACTCATTATAATTCTATGCATTTTCATACAAAGGATAACAATTGAAAGAAAAAGTTTTTTTTAAAACCTTTGGATGTCGCACCAATATATACGATACAGAGCTTTTGAAAAGCTATGTAAAAGATTATGAAATTGTAAATGATGAAGAAAAAGCACAGATTATCGTAGTTAATTCTTGCACTGTTACCAATGGTGCAGACAGCGGAATAAAGTCTTATATTAATTCCATGCAAAAAAAGGGTGTTAGAGTTATACTTACGGGTTGTGGTGCAGTGAGTAAAGGCAAAGAACTTTTGGATAAAAAACAAGTTTTTGGGGTGCTTGGAGCATCAAATAAAGATAAAATCAATGAATTTTTGGGTTTAAAAACAAGTTTTTACGAGCTTGGAAATTTAAATTTTATTGATAAAGATATAGTTTGTGAGTACGAAAATCACACTAAAGCCTTTGTTAAAATTCAAGAAGGTTGCGATTTTGCTTGTTCTTATTGTATTATCCCTAGCGTGCGTGGGAAATCAAGAAGTGTTGATGAGCAGGCTTTGTTAAGGCAGGTTGAAATTTTAGGAGCAAATGGCTATAGTGAAGTGGTTTTAACAGGTACAAACATAGGTTCTTACGGACTTAAAAATGGAACAACACTAGGTAAGCTTTTGCAAAAAATGGGTCAAATTTCAGGTATAAAACGCATAAGACTTGGTAGTCTTGAGCCTGCTCAAATTGATGAAAGTTTTTTAGAAATTTTAGATGAAAGATGGATGGAGCGACATTTACATATCGCTTTGCAACATACAAGTGAAAAAATGCTTCGCATCATGAGAAGAAGATCGCATACAGATAATGACTTGAAGCTTTTTAATACCATAGCCAGTAAAGGATATGCTTTGGGGACCGATTTTATCGTAGGGCATCCAGGGGAAACCGAGGAGCTTTGGCATGAGGCTTTAAAGCATTTTCAAGAATTTCCACTTACTCATATCCATGCTTTTATTTTTAGCCCTAGAAACAACACGCATTCAGCCACCATGAAAGATACTATAAATGGTGCTGTGGCTAAAGAAAGATTAAATACTTTAAAAGTTATTATAGAAAATAATAACTATGAATTTAGAAAAAGAGTTAAAACTCCACTTGAAATTTTAGTTGAAAATCAAAAAGATGGTTTTTTTGAAGGTTATGATCAGTTTTTTAATAAAATAAAAATCAAAAGCAGTAAAGATATAGCAAAAGAATGGCTAAAATTAGAGCGATATGAAGTGCAAGAAAAGCATAATTTCGCAGACTTAGAGGGTAAAAAATGAAAAACAAAAAAATCATATTGATATCTTTTCTTATCTTGTGCTTGCTTTTTGGAATTTTGTATTTTAAAAATGAACCTAAATACATAGATGAAAATCTTTACCAAAGTTTATTAAGTCAAAATTTAATCGAAAAAGCAGTGATTGATAAGGATGAAATTTGGCTTAAAGCTAAGGGTGAGAGCTATGTGATCGTAAAAGATGGTGTAGATATTAAAACCCTTTTATCAAAAGTTCCTGTGGAAATCAAAAAAGACAGTACTTTGTGGGTATTTTTTGTTATATTTGTATTTCTTATCGCGCTTTTATTAAGTTTTGTTTATTTTGCACGAAAAAAAGAATTAGCTAAGTATCCTATATCTAGTAAAACTCAAACCCAAACTTCTACCACAAATTTAGAAAGTTCCAATATAAAACCTGTGATTTCTAATATCACCTTTAATGATGTAGCAGGCGTGAGTGAAGTAAAAATGGAGCTTAGTGAACTTGTGGATTTTTTGCAAAATCCTAAAAAATACAAAGAATTTGGTGTAAAAATGCCAAAGGGTGTTTTAATGGTAGGTCCTCCAGGGGTAGGGAAAACTTTGATTGCTAAGGCGGTTGCAGGCGAAGCAGGGGTACCTTTTTTTTATCAAAGCGGATCAAGTTTTGTTGAAATTTATGTAGGAATGGGAGCTAAAAGAGTAAGGGAGCTTTTTTCTAGAGCTAAAATGATGGCTCCAAGTATTATTTTTATTGATGAAATTGATGCGGTGGGTAAAGCAAGGGGTGAAATGTCTAATGTCGAAAGAGATAGCACCTTAAATCAACTCTTAACCCAAATGGATGGTTTTGAAGATAATAGTGGTGTTATCGTAATCGCCGCGACTAATAAAATCGAGCTAATGGATCCTGCTTTACTTCGTTCAGGGCGTTTTGATAGGAGAATTTTTTTATCTTTGCCAGATTTTAAAGATAGGCTTAAAATTTTAGAAATTTACATGAAGGGTAAAAATAACAATATTGATTTAAATAAAATTGCAAAAGCAAGTGTAGGTTTTAGCGGTGCCGGACTTGAAACCTTGATTAATGAAGCGGCTATTAATGCTTTAAGAAGAAATAGTTCTTTGGTGGAAGAAAGCGATTTTTATGCTGTACTAAATAAGGTGCTTTTAGGAAAGAAAAAAATTCTAAGTTTTAATGATGAAGAAAAGGGTATACAAGCGACTTATCAGGCCGCAAAAGCTTTGAGTGCGTATTATTTTGATATAGGATTTGAGAAAATTACTCTTATTGAAGATCGTTTTAAGGAATACGAGCATGCCATTCGCTCAAAATCAGAACTTATCAATCGCATTAAGGTTTATTTAGCAGGCTCTAGAGCTATGAGTTTGATTTATAATGAAAGCTATACAAACTCACAGAATGATTTTTTAAAAGTTAAAGAATTGTTTGATTATATGATAAGCTTTGGTATGCTTGAAGAACCAAATTTAAACGAAATTAAAAGGGAGCTAGATGAGTTTTTATTCCCTTTAAAAGAAAAAATTTCAACGCTTGCTAAAATTTTACTTGAAAAAGAAAAGATAGAATATAACGATGTTAAAGAAGTAGTTCAGGTTTAAAGTATCTATATGGCTTTAGATTTTGTCATCTATCTTAGACTTTAATAAATTGTTTTAGTCGTCATATTCTGTATATAAAATCGTACCATTAAAATCAATATGTACTTCTATATTGTTAGTAAGCTTGATTTTGTAATAATTGATTTTTCTTTCGATTTCTCTAGTTTTTGTGTTGGGAAATTTGTTTTGAATGATATTTGTTAAATTTGGAGGTAAAAAATTTAAATCAAAAGGAAAGACCTTGCTTTCTATCTCTTTCCATGAACCATCGCTTTCAAATTCTAATTCTGTCCCATCGCTCAAATAAACCTCATAAGCGTGCTTATCTCTTTGTACTATACCTATGGGAGCTTGAAAATTATTTTTTAAAAATTCTTTAGAAATACTTGGAAGCTCATCGGGAGATATTATCATATCAGCGTTTAAAAAAGTGGATAAGATAGCTATAATGCCGTAAAATTTTATTTTCAAAAGTTTTTCCTATTTATTATTTTGCACTAAATTTTAGTGAATTTATGTGAATTTTATGTGAATTTCAAGACAATAACATAAATGTTTTAAAGGTTATTTTTGGTTGTAATTTTACTGATTCTCTTAAATATCTTATTTTATTTTACAATTCCTTATGGGTATTATAATTTGCTTGGGTTAAATATTTTGTTTTTCAAAGGAGCTTATTGGCAAATTTTAAGTTCAATGTTTATGCATGGAAATTTAACTCATCTCATCCTTAATATGATAGTTTTATTTCAATTTGGTCGTATTTTAGAGTCTTATTTAGGTGCTTTGCGTTTCTTTTTGTTATATTTAATAGGTGGCTTAATGTGCTCACTTTTGAGTGCTTTTTATGTATATTTTTCTTTTTATTATTTTGGTGGAATGATAAATCTTGTAGGAGCAAGTGGAGCAATTTGTGTTTTGATGGGGTATTATGCTTTTCTTGATAAAAGTAGTACAAAGGGTCTTATAGTCGCTATTTTACTAATGAGTTTTGCTCCATTGCTTATGGGTGTAAATGTCGCATGGTATGGGCATATTTTTGGTTTTATTTGTGGATATTTTTTAGGGAAGTTAAGGAGAAAAATTTGAAAAAAATATATATATTAAGACATGCAAAGGCTGTCAAGGATGAGGAAGTGCAAGATTTTGATAGGAAGTTAAGTAAAAGAGGTAAAGAAGATTTAGAAAAGCTTTTTTATAATTTAAAAACCCATGAGATAAAATTTGATTTTATACTTTCAAGTTCATCTAAACGCACTGCTAAGACAGCTAAAAAAATAGCCGAATTTTATAATTTTGACAAGGAAAAAATTCAATTTATAGATGAGCTTTATCTTGCTAATTTGTCTAAAATATATCAAATTTTACAAACTGTCGATAAAAAATATAATGAAGTTTTATTAGTAGGGCATAATCCTACTTTAATGGAGCTTGGAGAATTTTTAGGCTCTTTATGTTTGACTTCTTTTCCTACTTCATCTATGCTTTGCTTAGAATTTGACATAGAAGACTTTAAGGATTTAAAAGCGCATAGCGGAAAAGTGATATTTTTTGAACATGTGAGAAAATTAAAAGAGGAAAAGGAGTTGGATTAATTACTTCCAACCCTCGATATAGTTTTTGAGTTTTCTACCCACTTTTGGATGTTTGAGTTTTTTAATTGCAGAGCTTTCTATTTGTCTTACTCTTTCGCGTGTAACATTTAATTCTTTGCCTATTTCTTCCAAGGTTCTATCGCTTTCATCGTCCATTAGACCAAAACGCATACGAATAACTGCTTTTTCCCTATCGTTTAGTTGATCAAGAACTTCATCAATTTGCTCTTTTAAATCATCTTTTAAAATGTGATCCATAGGCGAGAGTGAATTTCTATCTTCTACAAAATCCCCAAATTTGCCATCATCTTCACTACCAATAGGCGCCTCAAGTGAAATAGGCTCTTTTGTGATTTTAATCACTTGCTTAACCTTATCCACACTCAGTCCCACTTCTTTGGCTATAACACTTACATCAGGCTCTTTTCCGTCTTTTTGCAAATGCTCGCGTATAATTTTATTGATTTGATTGATGGTTTCTATCATATGAATAGGTATTCTTATAGTTCTAGCTTGGTCTGCGATCGCTCTTGAAATAGCTTGTCTTATCCACCAAGTTGCATAGGTTGAAAATTTATATCCTCTTTTGTACTCAAATTTATCCACTGCTTTCATAAGACCTATATTGCCTTCTTGGATAAGATCTAAAAAAGGTAAACCACGGTTTGTATAACGCTTAGCAATACTTACAACAAGACGCAAATTTGATTTAGCCATTCTAGTTTTAGCTTCATCAGAAATTTTTTTACCTCGTTTGATTTGCTCTAAAATTTCTTTCAAGCGCTCTTTTTCTAAGTCAAAGCTTTTCTCGCTTGCTTCTTTGGTTTGAAAAAGTTTTTTTATCTCCATGTAAGTGCTTACCATAGTCGTTTCAAGCGCTCTTTCGGTAATTTCTTCCTTGCTTAATTTTGTAATATCTTTTAAGATATTAGCATGACGATTTTTTAATTCTTCAGAAAACATTGGCAAGCGGTATTCTAGGCGTTTTAATTCTTTATCGAATTCCTCATCACTTTTTAAGGCAGTTTCCATTGATTTTACAATTTCACTGATGAGTTTAGAAGTTGGACCTAGATCCATCAGCTTTTCTTTTAGAATATTTTTCTTAAAAGCAATTCCAAGTTTGTCTAAAATTTCATCTCCACTTTCTTTATCTTTAGAAACTTTTAGCCAATCTTTTTTTGCTTTCTCTAAAGCTTTAAATTTTTCTATGACTTTTAAAGTTCTTTCATCTTCTTTTTTGCTTGTTTTTTTAGGAGTTTCTTCTTCATTTTGTAATTCTTCATCGTTTTCTTCATCCTCGTCCTCTAGTTCATCAAGCTTATCATCATTTTTTTCTTCATCATCAAAGCTTTTGAAAAGTTCTTTTACTCTTCTTTCTCTATTGATCAGTGGTTCACGATAATCTAAAATAAAGTCAATCAAATAAGGCACGGAACAAAAAGCATCTATGATAATATCTTCACCAAGTTCAATTTTTTTGGAAATTTCGATTTCTTCATCTTTATTTAAAAGTGCAATTTGCCCCATTTCCCTTAGATACATACGCACAGGAGAATCCGATCTGCTCCATTCTAGCAAATCATTTTCATTGGCTAAATCAAATTCATTCTCAAGACTAGTATCTTGCAATTTTTGTTTTTCTTCTTGCAATCTTTTTGCATCTTCTATATTTTTCATTTGTGCAATTTCAGCAGCCGAAAATAACTGTACTTTATACTTTTTCATTAAAGTTTGGACTTTTTTGGCAGTGGCTGAATTAGGTTGCTTGCTGAAGTATTTTACTAATTTTTCGTAAGTGATATAATCTTTTTCGTTTTCTTTAAAGAGCTCTTCAAGTTCCATATCTTGGGTTTTGGCATTCATTGAACTTCCTTAACTTTTATATAAGCCTTGGATTTTATCTAAATTTTGCTTAATATTTGTATAAAATTTAGTTCTTATTGTTTAAATATTTTTTCAAATTTTTCCAAAGCCCTGTTAAAATTATAATTTTTTCTTTTTAAGATATAAAAATTACGCCAAAGATTAATATTTTTTAATTTTACCTCATATAAAATTGAATTTTTTAATTCTTTTTCTATACTTTTTTTAGAGAAAATAGAAATGGCATTTTTTTGAATGACTAATTCTTTAATAGCAGACATTTTATCAAGCTCTAGAAAGAATTTAAGTTTTTTGGAAACATCGCCTATTTCGTTTAGAAATTTATCTCTAAGCCCTGAGCCTGTTTCACGCAAAATCCATTTTTGATCAAGTAATTCATCGATATAAAATTCTTTTTGGCTTAAATTTTTATTACTACTAGCAACTACAAGTTCATCTTTTTTCCAAAATTGCATTGTTAATCCTTCATGGTCTATTAAAGTAGGATTAAGTTCTGCTTCAACAATAGCAAATTCTATATCTCCATTTTTTAATAAATTTAAACATTCTTTTGAATTTTGAGTTTGAAAATGTATTTTAACATTGCTAAATTCAGATTTAAAATCAAATAAAATAGGAGCAAGAAAGTGTTCAGCTATGCTTTGAGTAGCGGCGATCTTGATTTCTCCTAAGAGGGTATTTTCATCATTAAGTTCTTCTAAGCTTTTGTAATAATCTTGCACAAGTTTTAGCCAAATTTTACCCAAATATAAAGCTTTTGGAGTAGGTAAAAGCTTTTTTCCTAGTCTTTCAAACAATGCTCCGCCTAAGTCCTGCTCTAAATTTTTAATAATGATGGAAACATTAGGTTGTGTGATGGAAAAATTATTGCCGGTATTTGTAGGACTTTGAGTATTTAAAAGATCTAAAAAAATTTCCATATCTTTGATTTTCATTGAAGTTCTTTCTATCTTTTTTGATTAAAAAAATTTATTATAAAAATTAAAATAATATATTTTTATTATAATATAAAAATGACTATAATGGCAAGAAAACATTTCATTGTAATTTTATAATTGCAAATTAAAGGAGAAAAAATATGATAAAAAAAATAGAGCATTATAAAAATATACTGACTTCAAATTTTAAAGGTTTGGTTTTTACAGCTTCTATAGTGTTTTTTGCGATGTATCTTTCAAGTGTTCAAAGTATTAAAGATACGACTCATTTGGCAGCAGCTGCCTTTGCTATTATTATAGGATCACTGCTTTCACCTTGGTTTTTTAAATACCAACATCATTTACAAGCAGGAGTGCACTTTAGTGCTAAAAAACTTTTAAGATTGGGTATTATCTTATATGGTTTTAATATTACTCTAACCGAACTTTTAAGTGTGGGATTAAAAGGTTTTATACTTTCTATGATAGTTATATTTTTTATTTTTATTTTAGCTTTGATTGTGGGTGTAAAGGTTTTTAAACTAGATAAAGAAACTTCCATGCTAGTAGGTGCTGGAAGTGCTATTTGTGGAGCAGCAGCTGTTTTAGCCTTAGAATCAAGCTTAAAAAGTGATCCCTTTAAAGGAATTCTAGCCGTTGGTACAGTGGTGATTTTCGGGCTTGTTTTTATGTTTTTATATCCCATAGCTTTTTCTTTAGATCTTTTTCCTTATTTTAATCAACATGCTATGGGTATATTTATGGGTGCAACTTTACATGAAGTAGCCAATGTTGCAGGAGCTGCTGAAATGGCGAAAGATATGGCAAATTTTGATCAAAGTGCTTCAAATATTGCCATTATTATAAAGATGATGAGAGTGATTTTGCTTGTGCCATTTTTATTGATTGTAACTTATTTTTTTGCTAAAAATCAGCATTCAAGTAGGGAAAAAACAGCAAAAAATATAAGCATTCCTTATTTTGCATTTATTTTTTTAGGAGTGATTGTTATAAATACTTATTTAGCAAGTAGGGAAAATTTTCTTGGAATTTCTACAAGTGATATTATATCTTTTGGAAAATTACTTTGCACTCTTTGTATTGTTTTTGCTATGGCTGCTTTAGGACTTCAAATCGACTTTAAAAAATTCTTAAAAAGTGGCTCAAGAGTTTTTGGTTTAGCTTTTGTTTTGGGATTGGTTTTGGTTTTTGGAGGATATTTTCTGACCCTATTTTTTCGAGGTATACTTTGGTAATAAAAATTACTATTTAGAAAAAATTATTTTTTTATAAAAATATGCTATAATTCTCACGCAAATCAAAATTTTATTAAAAAAGGATAAAAAAATGAAAAAAATGTTTTATAGCATCGCAGCCTCTTTGATACTTGCAACAAGTTCGAGTGCTGTTTCTTTCAATCAAGATAGCTTGAAAGTTAGTTTTGAAGGATATAAGACCGAAGATATGGTAGGAGTGGGTGGAGAATTTAAAGATGTTAAATATAAATTTTCTAAAAATACAAAGGATTTGGCAAGTTATCTTAAGGGTGCTAAAGCTACCATAAAGCCAAGTAATGCTTTTATGGGTGAAGGCAATGATATTATAACGAATAATATCACAAAAGTATTTTTCCCTGCTTTATTGGGGGATACGGATATTAAAGTTGTTTTTCAAGATGTGATTGCGGGTGAAAATAAAGGCGTTATTTCAGCAAAAATTACTATGGATAAAAAAAGTACTATTGTGCCTTTAACTTATACTATCAAAGATAATAAATTTGAAGCTAAAGGACAACTTGATTTGCATACTTTTAAAAATGGTTCTAAAGCATTAAAAGCATTAAGCGATGTTGCTGCAGGACATGGTGGAATTTCTTGGCCTTTGGTGGATATCAGTTTTAATGCTGATTTAGCAGAATAAAAAGTAGCCTTAAGGCTACTTTAAAATACAATATTTTCTTAAATTATTTTCAAAAATTTCATAATCTTTTATATTTTCAAGTTCTTGATAAACTTCACTGCCTTTCCATAAAATAAAAACCGTATTTTCATCTTTTAGATTTTTGCAAATTTCAAGCAAAGGCTTGACATCCATTAAGGCTCTTGAGGTGATGATATCGGCTTTAAAGGTATTTTGGCATTCTTGAACTTTTTCTTTGTAAATATGTAAATTTGAGAGTTCACACTCTATTTTTAGTGTCCGCAAAAAAGCAGCTTTTTTGGGATTAGGTTCGAAAAGATGAAAATTACTTTGTAATAACAAGGCTAAAAATACAGCTGGAAATCCTGCGCCACTTCCTATATCGGCGATATTTTTTGCTTTAGAAAAATCACAAAAATCTAAAATTTTAATACTATCAAAGATATTTTCATCTATATTTTTTAAATGAGTAAGATTGTGAATGCGGTTAAATTTAGATAATAACTCTTTATAAATTTTTATTTTTTCTTCAAAGTTTTTTAAATCATAGTTTTGTAAAAAATCATAATCTTTAAAAATCATTTATTTAAGATGTCCCATTTGAATTTGTTTTATGTTTAAATACTCTGCATTAAAACGATTAGGTTCTATTAAAATCGGTATGCGTGTGATGATTTTTTCTTTGATAGAATCTAATTTTTTAGGGTTATTTGTGAGTAAATTGACCTTAGAAATTCCATAGTGTTTGAGTATAAATTCTACAATTTCATAAGTTCTCTCATCGGCTTTAAAGCCAAGCTGATGATTGGCTTTAATCGTATCAAAACCTTTATCTTGTAAAGCATAAGCATTCACCTTGTTAAAAAGCCCTATACCCCTTCCTTCTTGTCTAAGATAAATCACCATTCCGCCATTCTTTTCTATATATTTTAGCGAAAATTCAAGCTGTTCTCCGCAGTCGCATTTTAAACTTCCTAAAGCATCTCCTGTTAAGCACTCTGAATGAATTCTTAGATTGAGTGTATCTTTTGGAGTGTTTTTAAATATGCACAAATGTTCTTTATCGTTTTCTTTGAAACTTTGCATTTGGAAATTTCCCCATTTGCTAGGTAAATTCGCAATTTCTGAAATTTTTATTTCCATTTACTACTCTCTATAATCAAATTTATGTTAAGATTTTAGCAAAAAAAGGATAAAAAAATGTTAAAAAGATTTAGAAGATTAAGGCTTAATGAAAACTTAAGATCTATGGTAAGGGAAAATTCTTTAAGTGTAAATGACTTGATTTATCCGCTTTTTGTGGTTAATGGAACGGGGATAAAAAAAGAAATTTCTTCTATGCCTGATGTGTTTCAAATGAGTTTAGATGAAATTTTAAAAGAGTGTCAAAATGTAGTTAATTTAGGCATTAAAGCCATTATACTTTTTGGTGTTTTAGAAAATGAGAAAAAAGACAGTTGTGGAAGCGATGCTTTAGATGATGAAGGGCTTGTTGCAAGAAGTATAAGAGAGATTAAGAAAAATTTTCCAGATCTTTTTATAATCAGTGATCTTTGTTTTTGCGAATACACAGATCACGGGCATTGTGGGATTATCGATCCAAAAACAAAAAGCGTAGATAATGATGCAACTTTAGAAATTTCAGCCAAGCAAGCCTTAGTTCATGCAAGAGCAGGGGTAGATATGATAGCACCTAGTGGAATGATGGATGGTGTTATCACTAATTTGCGCAAAGCTTTAGATAAGGAAGGTTTTGAAAATTTACCTATAATGGCGTATTCTACTAAATTTGCATCAAGTTATTATGGGCCATTTCGAGATGTAGCAGAGTCAGCTCCAAGTTATGGAGATAGAAAAAGCTATCAAATGGATTTTGCTAATGGTAAAGAAGCTTTAGAAGAAAGCTTGGAGGATGAAGCACAAGGAGCTGATATTTTAATGGTAAAACCTGCTCTTGCTTATCTTGATGTGGTTAAAGAAATATCCCTTCATTCTAACTTGCCTTTGTGTGTTTATAATGTAAGCGGAGAGTATGCCATGCTAAAAGCAGCGGGTCGTGCAGGAGTGATTGATTATGAAAAAGTTTTATATGAGACAATGATAGCTTTTAAAAGAGCGGGTGCAAAGCTAATTATCACTTATCACGCTAAAGAATTAGCTAAAATGCTAAAAGGAGAAAAATGAGACATTTTTTAACACTAAGAGACTTTTCTAAATATGAAATTTTAAGCCTTGTAGAGCATGCAAGCGAGCTTAAAAAAAATCCTAAAAAGCTTTTGCAAGATAAAACTTTAGCAATGATTTTTGAAAAAAACTCCACAAGAACAAGAATGGCATTTGAATTAGCCATAACAGAGCTTGGTGGAAAGGCTTTATTTTTAAGCAGTAATGATTTGCAATTAAGCCGAGGTGAGCCTATAAAAGACACAGCTAGAGTGATTGGGGCGATGGTTGATTTTGTAATGATGAGGGTAAACAAGCATGAAAGTTTAGTAGAATTTGCAAAATATTCTAAAGCACCAGTTATCAATGCTCTAAGCGAGCTTTATCATCCAACGCAAGTTTTAGGGGATTTACTCACTATAAAAGAATGTGACAAAATGAAAAATGATATAGCTAAGGTAGCCTTTGTGGGCGATAGCAATAATATGTGCAATTCTTGGCTTATTACAGCTGCGATTTTGGGATTTGATTTTAGTGTTGCATTGCCAAAAAATTATGAAATCAATAGTGAAATTTTAGAATTTGCCAAAGAAAAAGCAAAAATTTCAGGAGCAAAAATCTTTTTGACTCATGATAAATTTGAGGCCATAAAAGGTAAAGATGTAGTCATTACCGATACTTGGGTTTCTATGGGTGAAGAGAGTGAAAAAGAAAAGAAAATAAAAGATTTTGACGGCTTTGTTATTGATGAAGAGGCTATGAATGCGGCAAATCAAGATGCGATTTTATTGCACTGCTTACCTGCTTATAGGGGTTATGAAGTAAGCGAAGAGAGCTTTGAAAAGCATTCAAAAGTGATTTTTGAAGAAGCAAAAAATCGCCTTTATGTGGTAAAAGCCTTGCTTTGCTTTTTAGATAAGGAAAAATAAGATTTTATATAATTTCATAAGTTAGAGAAGATAGGATAAGGAGTTTTTAGTGAAAGAACTTGAAAAATATAGCAATTGCTTAAAACGCATTGATGAATTTAGCCAAAATTTAGGCATGAAAAAAGAGGATAGAGCTATATTTGAAATGAAGCAAAGTGAGAATGAAAACGAAAAATGCTTGATACTTAAAAATGGTAGTTTTGATTCTCCTGAACCTTGGTTTATAATGGATGAAAATGATCAAATTCATACACTTATTTCTTTAAATAGTCTTAAAAATATTTTAGAAAATTTAAAACAAACTCAAAAAGAGAATTTTGAACTTCGCCTTGAAAAAGCGATTTATCAGCAAATTCCTATTGATTTTAGTGATGTGTGGATAGTGGCAATGGATGAGATAAAACGCAAGGCGTAAGAGGGTGTTATGGAGATCAGTATCGATCTTGAAAAATTGCTTGCAGATATTAAAAAAGAACATCCAAATTTATTTGTAGATATGCAAGCTATGGTAGAAAGGGTAAAAAATAATGAGAGATTATAAGGCTTTTGTGAAATATTCTAAGGCAGGACCGCGTTATACTTCTTATCCTACTGCAGTGGAATTTAACACAAATTTCAAATATGAAGAATATGTAGAAATTTTAAAAAAGCAAAACAAAGCTTTATCGCTTTATTTTCATTTGCCTTTTTGCAGAAGTGCTTGTTATTTTTGTGGCTGTAATGTTATTTATACCGCCAAAGAAGAAAGTAAGGAGAGGTATTTAAAATATCTTTTTCAAGAACTTGATATTTTAAGCACCCTTATAGATACTAAAAGAGAAGTGGTGCAAATGCACTTTGGTGGTGGGACGCCTACTTTTTTTAGTGCTAAACAGCTAGAAAGTTTGATTTTAAAAATTAAATCTGTTTTTGGAAATTTTACCAAAGATGCTGAAATTAGCTGTGAAATTGATCCGCGTTTTTTAAATGAAGAGCAAGTTGATGTTTTAACCAAAAATGGTTTTAATCGCATCAGTTTTGGCGTGCAAGATTTTGATGAAAGAGTGCAAAAAGAAATTCATAGAATTCAACCCTTTGAGCTGACGCAAAATGCTTTAAAATTGGTAAGAGATAGGGGGATAAAATCTGTCAATATGGATTTGATCTACGGTCTGCCTTTTCAAAGCTTACAAAGTTTTGCTAAAACTTTAGAAAAAGCTATGCTTTTAAATCCGGATCGTTTGGCTATTTTTAATTACGCTCATGTACCTTGGCTTAAGAAAAATATGAGAAAATTTGATGAAAATACTTTGCCAAGCCCTGATGTTAAGCTTGAAATTTTGGAATTTTGTGAGAAATTTTTGACTCAAAATGGTTATAAAATGATAGGTATGGATCATTTTGCCAAAGAAAAAGACGAGCTTTTTAAAGCTTTGGAAAATGGGACTTTACATAGGAATTTCCAAGGTTATACTACTAAGGGCGGCGCAGATTTGATCGGCATAGGACTTACTAGTATAGGAGAAGGACAAAGCCACTATGTACAAAATTTTAAAGATATGCCAAGCTATGAAACTGCGATTAGCGAGGGAAGATTGCCTTTTGAAAGAGGGATTAAGCTAAGCTATGATGATGAGCTTAGAAAAGCTGTGATTATGGATTTGATGGCAAATTTTAGACTAGATATTAAAGCCATAGAGAAAGAATTTAAAATCAATTTTAAAGAGTATTTTAAAGAAGATTTAAAAGCTTTGGAAGAATATAAAGAATTTATTGATTTGAGTGAAAATTTTATTTTAGTAAATGAAACAGGCGTTTTGTTGATACGAAATATAGCTATGTGTTTTGATGCTTATATAAAAAATATAAGTGAAGATAAAAAAGTCTTTTCTAAAACGGTTTGATGGGGTGGTGATGAATTTTAGTCAAATAAGTGATGCTTGCGTTAAATGTGGAAAATGTATTCCGGTTTGTACTATTCATGAAGTAAATCGCGATGAAACTACAAGCCCTAGGGGTTTTTTAGATCTTTTGGCAGCTTATAAGGAAGAAAAATTAGAGCTAGATAAAGAGGCTAGAAAGATTTTTGAATCCTGTTTTTTGTGTACAAATTGCGTCGAGGTTTGTCCGAGTAAATTAAGAGTAGATAATGCCATCGAAGAAGTGCGCTATGATATAGCTAAAAAATTTGGTATAGCATGGTATAAAAAAATTATCTTTTTTTTCTTAAGAAGGCGTAAAATTTTAGATTTGGTCGCGAAATTAGGCTATGTGTTTCAAAGCTGTGCTTTTAAAATTCAAAATGAGAATGAAAATGCAGGTATGAAGGCTAAATTTTCCATGCCTTTTGTTAAAAAAGGAAGATTGCTTACGAGTTTTAATAAAAAAAGTTTTTTAAATTCAAATCCTGATTTTATCGACAATGGAGGAGAAAAAACTGTAGGTTTTTTTGTGGGTTGTTTGGCAAATTATTTTTACATAGACACAGCTAATGCCGTACTTAAAATTGCCAAAGAAGTAAAAATCAATGTGGATTTAATGAAAGAACAAGTTTGTTGTGGTGCGCCGCAATTTTTTACAGGTGATTTTAAAAGTGTTGAAATTTTGGCTAAGAAAAATATAGAATATTTTGAAAAAAAATTAGAAAAGCTTGATGCTATTATCATTCCTGAGGCAACTTGCTCGGCAATGTTGAAAATAGATTTAGAACATTTTTTTAATATGCAAAATGATCCAGAGTGGGCCAAAAGAGCTCAAAAGATTTCCTCTCGCATCTATATGGCTAGTGAGTATTTTTATAAATTTACAAATTTAAAAGAGCTTTTAGAAAGTAAGAAAAAGCTTAATTATAGCATTACTTATCATGATCCTTGTCATGCGAGAAAGATGCAAGGGGTTTTTAAAGAGCCTAGAGAGCTTTTAAAAGCAAATTATCATTTCGTTGAAATGAGTAATCCTAATGCATGTTGTGGTTTTGGTGGGGTAAGTATGCAAACGGATTATTATGATAGGGCTTTGAGCGTAGGACTTAAAAAAGCAAGTATGATTGATGAAAGTAAAGCTTGTGTAGTTAGTGCCGAATGTTCGGCATGTAGAATGCAAATTTCAAATGCTTTGGAGCAAAATTCTAGTAAAGCAATTTTTGCAAGTCCTTTGGAACTTATAGCGAAAGCCTTATAGATGAAAATAACTTTTCAAGGCAAAAGTGATGAATATGAGATAGAAAAATCATATTTTTACAATAGGGCATTTATAGTTAAGGATAAAATTCCCAATAGAGATAAGATCGACTTTATAACTGATAGTGTAAGGCTTTTGGAATTTAGTGATCATAGCTTTGAATTTGATGAAATTTTAAAATGCTTGTATGATGAAAATGAAGAAAATACCATCATAGTAGAGGAAATTTTTACAACAAGTCAAATAAAACAAGATGAAGAGCCACGCAATCCACCTTTAGAAATAAAGATTGATGAAGCTCCTAAAAATAATACAAGATTTACTCCTTTTAATACTTTTTCAAGAATCTTTAACAAGGATTGCTTTATTTTTGCATCCGATAATTGTGAACAAAAAGAAAGTGTGAAGGTAGAAAAAAATCAAAAATTGAATATTTTTGAATCATTGAAAATTGAAGATTTAGATGCTAGTTTTGTAAAGATTGAAATTTTAGATTATGATGCTAGTAATGACAGTGTGAATTTTGATCTTGATGCCTTTCCTAGCGGAGCAAGTTATAAGTATGGAATTTCTCAAAACACCATGTATATAATTTTACAAGGAAAAATGCCAAGCCTTTTACTTCTTGATTTTTTAAAAAGTTTTGTTTATAAAAACAAAAAAGAGCTAGCTTGCGAGAAAACATTTGTTTTAACGCTAAATCACAAGTTAGTTTATGAGCTTAAGGCTTTTTTTACTTGAAATTATTTGTTGATACTTTCAATATCAGAGCGATTTTTTTCAATCAAAGAGCGATTGTTTTGAGTAGTGTTTTTAAGTTCATTCACTTCTTCTTTTATATTTTGTATGCTTTGATTTAAAAGCTCAAGTTTTTTCTCATAGCGCATGATGAGCATAAATACAATAAATAAAAATATAATAAATAAAAATACAAAAAAATACTGCACTTGTTCTCCTTTATTCTCACCTATAATACTATAAATAATTTTCTTAAAAAGAGATGATTTTAGGTATTAATTTTTAATTTCATAAAATTAAACAAAATAAAACAAATATTTTTTAAAACTATATCTATATTGAAACAATATTTTTAAAATTGATTATTAAATAAGAGGGTAGGGCGAGAGATAAATTGTGTTTGGAAATTAATCTAAAATTTCAAGCACAATTTCTTCTTTTAAACCCTTGTTTTGAATTTCTTTAAGACTTAAATTAGATGGAAGATGATTTAAAATCTCAGCATTGTTTTTAGCTTTAATCCTTGCGCAAAGAGCAAGTAAAATCCCCCTATAAGCTTTAGCAAAATGGCTAACTACCTTACCCTTTTTTATAAATTTATAAGTACTAAATTTGCGCTTTGGGGTGTAAAATTTATCATAAAAACCCGCTCTTAAATCAAGCAGTTCTTCATTTTTTAAATATTCATTTAAAGCTTTACTAAAATGTTCTTTGTAAAATTTTTCTATAGCAAAATTATTTATTTTCGCGCCTTGTTTGAATTTATAAAAAGGCAAATGATCGCTTGCTTTAACTACCCCGAAAAGATTTGAAAAAATAAGAGTGTTTTCAAGGATGTATTTTTGACTTTCTTTATCTAAAATATCAAAATTTAAATACTCATAACTTACCCCGCTATAAAGCGTTATAGCTTGTTGGGTAGGAGAATTTTTTAAATCTCTTTGAAAATTAGAAATTTCATTTTCATTTTTTATACCAAAAAGTTCTTGTAAGGCTTTCAAATCAGCGTTATTGATATATTCTTCATATTTTTTTACAGCTTGCATTCTAAAATCAAATAAATTTTCAAATATAAAAGAGCTTTTATCTATAGGTTTTTCTTTGCAAGTATCGTTTTTGCTTTCGCTAGGAGAGAATAAAATTTTCAATTTTGTCCTTTTTAAATCTTTAAAATTAAAGACTAAAAAGTATCGAAAAATATATAAAACTAGGCTTAAAAAAGGTAAAAGAGTATATGGAGATTTCTCTCCATATTACTTAAAAGCCTGTTGCACCTCCAAGCATTATAGGTATCATCATAAAGCCAAAAAGTATTCTAAGTGTTTCTGTAAAGTCTTGATTGTTAACAGTTAGCTTTTCTACTGCGTTAATACCTTCTTTAGGATAATCACTTAATGCAATAGGTTTAAATTTAGCTTCTAAATCAAGTTTATAGACTTCATCTTTTGTGATTTCATTTAGAGCCAACAAAGCTTTATCTATAAGCAAGGTTTGTTCTTCATTTTGACTTTGAATTTTAAGAGCTTCTAGGCCACCTTTAGCGATTGTTATATAATTTTCAAAAACACCCTGGGTATCTAAAGAAGAGTTAATTTTAAAATTATTTAAGATAACGCTTTCTTGTATAGGTTGAGCAAATCCTTGCTGATCTAGAAGTTCTTCTACGGCTTTTTCATCTATTGCATAGGTTTGTGTATTGTATTTAATTCCTGCTTTTTCGAAGAAATCAAGCAAGCTTTGTTTGTAGTCAAAATTTAAATTCATATCGAAATTTAAGTCTTGATTGTTTATTTTCATGTTAAAATTGTTATTATAATCGCTATTTTTTACAAAAAGTGAATTTTCAAATGAAAGTGTAAAGACACCCGAACTAAGTTTAGCGAGATAATCTTGAATCTTTGGATCGCTTTGAGATAAGCTTGCATTGATATCGCTGATCACTTTTTCTCCAAGTTTAAATCCTTCTAAGGTAAAACTTGTTTTTAAATTTTTATTTTTACTCAATAGATTATCGTAATAATCTTTTAAAGAGATTAAGCCTCGCTCCTCTCCTGTGTAAATTTCATTAGAGTAAATTTCTAAATTTTTTGCTTCGATGAGTTTTTGCTCTGTTTGGGTATTGTCTTTTGCAAAAACATTAAAATTAGGGCTTGAACATCTAAGAAACATTCCATCGCCTTTACAAGAAAAATTAGAAATTTCTATTCTTACACCCATATCTTGTTGAAAATCCTTAAGGGTTTCATTTATTTGAGTGTTAAGACGCTCCTCATATTTTGCAACTGTTGTTTTATCAAGCGAGTTGCTGCACGCTGAAAAGAAAAATATAGCACCTAGGGTTAGAGCAATACTTTTTTTCATAAAATCTTCTCCTTAATATAGTTTTATAAATTATAACAATCTTATACTTAAATTTTTATGCTTTGATATTGATATTACTTTTTTACACAAGAAGAAATAATTTTATCTTAAAAAATTGAAATATGCTTTTTTTTAAAGTATAATGCTTTTGCATTTTTTGCAAAATAAATTAGGGTTTATACCAAGAAAGGAAAAGTATGAAAAAAATGCTCTTAAGTATTTTTACAACCTTTGTTGCAGTATTTTTGGCTGCTTGTGGAGGAAATTCAGATTCTGGTGCTTCAAATTCTCTTGAAAGAATCAAGCAAGATGGAGTAGTAAGAATAGGAGTTTTTGGAGATAAACCGCCTTTTGGTTATGTAGATGAAAAAGGCGTAAATCAAGGTTATGATATAGTCTTGGCGAAACGTATAGCAAAAGAACTCTTAGGAGATGAAAATAAGGTGCAGTTTGTATTAGTTGAAGCTGCAAATAGGGTGGAATTTTTAAAATCAAATAAAGTTGATATTATTTTAGCTAATTTTACTCAAACACCTGAAAGAGCAGAACAAGTGGATTTTTGCTTACCTTATATGAAGGTAGCTTTAGGTGTGGCTGTGCCTCAAGATAGCAATATCAGTAGCATAGAAGATTTAAAAGATAAAACTTTACTTTTAAACAAAGGAACTACCGCTGATGCGTATTTTACAAAAGAATATCCTGATATTAAAACATTAAAATACGATCAAAATACCGAAACTTTTGCCGCTTTAATAGATCAAAGAGGGGATGCTTTAAGTCATGACAATACTTTGCTTTTTGCGTGGGTAAAAGAACATCCTGAATTTAAAATGGCCATTAAAGAATTGGGCAATAAAGATGTAATTGCTCCTGCTGTTAAAAAAGGTGATAAAGAGCTTAAAGAATTTATTGATAATCTAATCACAAAATTAGGAGAAGAACAATTCTTCCATAAAGCTTATGATGAAACTTTAAAAAGTCATTTTGGAGATGATGTAAAAGCTGATGATGTAGTTATTGAAGGCGGTAAAATTTAACAAAAAAAGGGCTTTTGCCCTTTTTTAATTTATCAGGATAAAATATGCAAAAAAAATACAAAAATATAATTTATGCTTCTTTGGGCGGAATTTTAGAATTTTATGATTTTGTGCTCTTTGCCTTTTTTTTGGATATTTTTGCCAAGGTTTTCTTTCCTCAAAATGATACTTTTTGGATGCAAATAAATGCTTATATAGCTTTTGGTGCTGCTTATTTGGCGCGTCCTTTTGGATCTATTGTTATGGCGCATTTTGGCGATAGATACGGGCGTAAAAATATTTTTTACATATCTATGCTTTTTATGGTTTTGCCTAGTTTTGCTTTGGCGTTTTTGCCAAGCTATGAGAGTATAGGTATACTTGCTACATTGATTTTATTTTTAATTCGCATTTTACAAGGCTTAGCTGTAGGGACAGAAGTAAGTGGAGCTTGGGTATATGTAAGTGAATTTGTTAAAGGGCGTCAAGTTCCTTTAGCTTTAGGTTTTATTTCAGCAACTTTGACTATAGGTTTATTGCTTGGAAATCTTGCCACTTTAGGGATAAGATCTTATTTTAGCGCGCAAGAGGTTGAAGAGTATGCTTGGAGAATTCCTTTTATTGTAGGAGGATTTTTTGGATTTTTTGCCTTATTTTTAAGAACAAAACTCAGTGAAACTCCTGAATTTGAAAGAATAAAAAAAGAAAATAGACTTTTAAATTTTCCTTTAAAGGACGCACTTAAAACTTATAAAACAAGCATGTTAGTATGCTTTTTAATGACCGTTATTTTAACCAGCGGTGTAGCGACTTTGATGATACTTCCAAAATATCTTGAAGAGTTATTGTCTATAAATAAAACCTCGGCTTTATGGATACAAAATTTCGCTATTTTGGCTGTTATTTTAGGGGCATTGATTCAAGGAATTTTGGCTAGCAAGTGGGGAAGTTATAGAATTTGTTCTATTTTTAGCATAACTTTTATGTTTTTTGGCATGCTTTTTAGTTTTTATGATGCAAATTTCTTATTTTATTTTTTACTTGCTTGTTTTGCTCAAGGAATTATCACTTTTGCTCCTGTTTTTATGACTCAAATTTTCAAAAGTGAACTTAAATTCAGTGGACTTAGCTTTGCTTATAATATTTCTTATGCGCTTTTAGGTTTTCTAACTCCTTTTATAGTCAATGCTTTTTATAAAGAATATATGGGTGTCTATCTTATGGTGGTAGGATGCTGCTCCTTGTTTAGCGTATTTTTACTTAAGCGTATTTTTGCAAGGAGCGAGGCAAAAGAACTAAGCGTTGTCTTTTAAAACTTCAAAAACAACTCTAGATATTTTTTCTACAGAAGTGATTTCGCAGTGCTCATCGGTTGAGTGGGGATTGTGGATATTTGGCCCTATAGAAGCACATAAAAGTTCTTGTTTTTTTTCTATGATTCCGCATTCTAATCCTGCATGGATAGCCGAAACTCTAGCTTTGGGTGAGACTTTTTTAAGAGCTTTTAATACCTTATCACTCAGTGCATTAGCTTTGCCTTCCCAAGGGGGATAAAAATTAAAACTTCTTACTTTATAGCCAAAAGCTTTAAAAAATTCCATGGTTTCAAATTCTATCTGTTTTAAACCATCTAATATATTAGATCTTGCAAAAAGTGTAAATTTGATTTGTTGATTTTCCATTTTTAAAGTGGCTAGGTTGATACTAGTTTGCACTATGCCTAAATGTTCATCATAAGCTCTAACTCCATGTGCGAAAGCATTGATGGTATTTAAAAGCTTTTCATTTTGATCGCAAATTTCAAATTCACCTTCTTCTTTAAATTCGCATTTTATCCACCCATTGCCTTTTACTTCATTTTCAAAATGCACCAAAGCTTTAGCGTGCTTAGGGATAGAATTTATCCTTTCTCCACCCTCAAAAGAGATGATTTTTCCTTTATTTTCTTTGATAAATTGAGCCATTTCCTTGATAGAACTTTTTTCATTGCGCACGATATTGATCCCTGAATGCCCCCCTTTAAAATTTTGTGCTTGAAGTTCATAAATTTTACCTCTTGCTTTAAGAGTGCTAAAGCTTAGCTCAGCTTCTATATCTACTCCACCTGCACAACCTATCATGATCTCATCATCGCTTTCATGGTCTAAATTTAAAAGCATTTTGGAAGCTAAAGTGTGCTCGAGTGAATTTACTCCCATGAGTCCGACTTCCTCATCATTTGTAAAAAGGCATTCTAGATTTTCAAATTCAGCCATAGCACTCATCATAATGGCTATTCCTATGCCATTATCCGCTCCAAGACTTGAATTTTTAGCTCTTAAAAAGCCATTTTCTTCATATACTTCTACTTTTGGAGCTTCTCCCATGCAAACCATATCATAATGACTTTGGAGGCAAATTTTAGGATTTCCTCTAATAGCGTGAATATTTCCTGCTTTATCTATGCTTACTTTAAAGCCTTTATCTTTAGCATAGGAGCTTAAAAATTCTTTCATTTGTTCTGTTTGATAGCTACAATGTGGAATCTTGCACAAATTTTTAAAATTTTCTATAACATTTTGCATTCCATCTCCTTTTTTTGTTAAAATTATGGCATATTTTTAAAAATTTAAGGAAATAATGAGAATAAATTATAAAAAATTATTCAATTTAAGAAAAATTGCAAGCGATCCTAAGAAACTTTTAGCATTTTTGATTTTTGCTTTAATGATCGCTTTTGTACAAAATTATATAGTACAAAATCCTAGTTTTAAAGCTCAAGTGATTAGGGTGATTGATGGTGATACCATAGAAATTAGTACCAACAATAAAACCAGTAAAATACGATTTTTTGGCATAGATGCGCCTGAGTTAAAGCAAAATTTTGGCAAACAATCAAAAGCAGCACTTGAGAAAATTTTAAAAGATAAGGAAGTTTATATTTTTTCTAAAAACAAAGATAATTATGGTAGAATTGTTGCTATTGTAAAGCTTAAAGATGTGGATATTAATCAGTTTTTAGTGAGTCAAGGATATGCTTGGGCGGATACATATTACACCAATGCTTATATTAAAGAGCAAGAAAAAGCTCAAAAAAATAAACTGGGTCTTTGGAAAGATGATAATCCAATAGAGCCTTATAAATGGCGCAAACAAAATAGATTTTAAGGCAGGTAATGAAAAAATATATTTTAATGCTAGCTTTGCTTTTTGGAATATCAGGATGTTTTGTAAATGAAAGAGGCATTTCAAATCGGTTTTATGATGATTGCCATGAATATTATGATGCAAGTGGAACTTATCATAAGGACTGCCCTAAAAATTGGGTAGATATTAAAATGACTCCTTGATGATTTATTTGCGTAAAGATGCTGATAATGCTGATCCTATCGCTTCAGGATTTACTGTGCTTGTTGGGGAATCAGGATTTTCTGCTGCTTTGGCTGTATTAAGAGGAGGTCGTTTGAGTTTAAATATATGCTCATCTGTACTAACAACTTGTATGGTTGCTTCAAACATTTTAATCTCTTTTACATGTCCTACAACTTTTACATCTCGCTTTTTAGAAGTTTCATCAAACAAAGCATGAGCTTCAAGTTCTAAAACATCGCCTAATTTAAGTGGAGCATAAAAGAAACATTTTGAACCGATAACAACAGAGAATTCTTTATTGATTGAAGCTTGTGCGACATAGTTTGCAGCAGCAAAAATAAAAGCATCAAAAACTAACCCTTGTTCATCTACAACCATATCGCTTGTAGTGATGAGTATCGACTTTGCAAAATTTTTATCAAGCTCGATAATAGTTCCTGCTAAGGAGGTGTTGAGTTCTGGACAAGTTAAAAGTTCAGCTCTTACACGAGAGATATCCTCAGCGGATGCATATTCTTCAAAAGTATCTTTTTTTGCCATTTTTGCGCCTTTGGTGTTCTATATTATCTACTTCAAAACATTTCTTGATGCTATATCGGCTTAGTAAATAAAAAATTTATACCTTTATGCGAACATAGACTCTTTTAGGTGCCTCATAACCCTCAATAGTGAGGTTTTTATCGTTTGGATCTAAAAAATTTTCCAAAGAAAAAGAATCAATCCATTCTGTTTTTCTTTGTTCATTTTCATCTGTTGTTTTTGTAGCTAGGACTTCAAAATCTTTAAATCCTGCTCTTTCACACCAATTTTTTAAAGCACTAATGCTAGGAACAAAATAAATATTAGGGATTTTAGAATAGGTTTTATTAGGAACTAGGGCAATTTCTCTTGGATCTTCTATATACATGGTATCTAAAAATACAGTTCCATTTTTATTTAATCCCGCCTTTAAATCTTTTAGCATTTTTACGGGATCGCTTCTGTGATAAATCACTCCAAGACAGAAAATCACATCAAATTTCAACTCATATTTTGGCAAATCTTCTACGCCTAAAAGCTCATATTTTATAGGAGTTTTAGCAAGAGTATTTATGAGTTCAAATTGTAAGCGATATTTGATTGAAGGATCAAAGCCTATAAGTTTTTTTGGATTAAATTCAAGCATTTTAAACATATAATAACCATTATTGCAACCAATATCAGCAACACATTTTTGAGAAATTTCACTCATAAAAGGTTTTAAGATATTGAATTTAATAAAGCTTTGCCATTCCGTATCGATAAAAAGTTCATCTATTTTAAAAGGACCTTTTCTCCATGGTTTTAATTCTTTTGTGAGTTCTAAAATTTCTTTTTTTGCTTGAGAGTTTGTTTTTAGGGTAACACTATCTTCTAAATAAAGCTTAGAATCCAGTTCAACTTCTTTCAAATTCTGAATTTTAGAAAATAGGGGATGATTTAAAAATTGTTTTTCAAGTGGATTTTCTTGCATATTTTTCCTTGATAATCTAATTTTAGAATAATAACAAAAACAATTTGATTATAGGTTAAAATATGTAAAATTATACATATAATATGTTTTTATCAGTAAAATCATTGAAGAATAGATTTTTTATGTGATGAAATATTTTATAAAAATTTACAACTAGTTAAAAAGCATAGTTTGGTTGCTTATAATTGATAAATTTTATTTTTCGTAATTTAAACTTGGTTTTACTATTGTGTAGATAGATTTATCTTTATAATAAATTCTATACTCTTTTCGCAGCAAGTGATAAATTTTAAAATAATCGATCGAGTTATTTATCTCTACTTTTACTTAAGTAGAATTTATAGATAGGTAATTCATGAGGTTAAAAGTATCAGGATTGATACCTAATTCTTTGCCTATAGCTTTTTAACTTTTCAATTATTTCTTGCATTTGCATGTTAAATCCTTTGATTTTAATTTTAAGAAATTTAAATATAAAAAGTAGTGAAAAGCTTTTAATTTGAAAGGTAAAATATGGATATAAAATTTGTACTACAAATCAAAGTCAAAAAATGAGACTTCGATTTGTAAAGCTACTTTATAAAATTTTTTATTTTAAAAATATTTATTTAGGAAAATTTAATAAAAAATAATATTTAAAAGATGAAGAGTAAGTTATTCTTTTCTTTTGGTTGTCAGCATTGTTTTGAATTAGCTGGTTATAATCTCGCGGTTGGTTATTTATTTTTGGAAAAATAGACTTAATTAGATTAAAAGCAGAATCCTTATTTGATTTAGTAAATTTTTTTATTTCTTCTTTAATGTTTTCAGGGATTTTTATTTCATTATTTATAAGATCATAAGGATTATATTGTTCAATAAATAACATTCTATTGTCATATATATAATCATAAAGTCTAGGTTCAAATATTTTTAATAATGTGATCACAGCAAAATCATATAAATATAATTCTTGATTTATAGCATTGACTTCAATTTTAAAAGTATTTAAAAACCTCTCCATATCTCTAATACTTTTAAAAGCATCTGCAAAATTATTTTCTTTTATTTTTTTAATAAACTCATCTTTATCCAATGCTTCATGTTTTATATGAATTGTTTTTAGTTTTTTTATAAATATATCTTTTAAGTTTTCTTGACTAACTTTAGGCAATTTAATAGGAACTTGAACTATTTTTTCTATATATTTACCACCTTTATCTTTTTGAATTTTATCTAAAGCTTTAGAAACAATCTCTTCATCATAAGAAAGAATATATATGGTATTTTTAAAATCAGCTATAGATCTTACAAGTTGAAAAATTTCTTGTATATCTGTATCGGCCAATCTATCAAGATCATCAATGACTATGATTATTTTTATGTCTATATTTAATAAAGCGGTGTTAATTTCATTTTTGATTTCATCTAAACCCTTTTTCTCTACACTTAATAGTTTGTTAAAATTATTAATAATACTTGAAGCTCGAGACATTGCCACTGAAGCAACTGGATCTGCAATCATATAAGATGACATTTTAAATAACAATGATAAATCTTCTAGTTTATTAGGTACTTCAGATAAAAATTTAAATTTTGCATGAGAATATATTTTTTTAAATTTTTAATTTTAAATTTTGGAAATGAAGCTTTACGAATTTCTTTGGCAAGCGTTGTAAAAAAATCGCTGATAAGTTTTTTTCTAGTAGAGATATTCCAAGGATTAAATTTCACTATAATGAAATTCTCATCATCTTTAAAATCCTCCAAAGTCATATTAACGAAAGAGGTCCTTCCACTACCCCAATCACTTATAATTCCAAAAGTAATACTATCTTTTTCTTTATAATTTTTAATAATTGTATTTAGTTGTTCTGCTACTGAATTTCTACTGAACAAATCCTCCTCTTTTTTCTCTATAGGTTTGTCTATATTAACGCTTTCTAATTTTTCTTGTTTGTTTTGATTATTTTCCATAAAATAAGCTCCTTTTGGTTTTTGAGATTATATATAATTTTTAACTATGTTTTATGATAAAAAGAACCAAAGGTATTCTAATCACTCTTGAGAGGGTAAAAAAATATTTTTGGTTTTTTGCTTTAAATAAGGAAAGATAAAAAGCTATCTATAATTTTTTAAGACCTATTGTTTAGGGTTTTACTAAAATCATCTAGAGATAGTTGGATGTTTTTTGAAACATATCACTCATAATTTAAAATAGGTTCTTTGTATCGATTTTTCCTAACTTTTTGGAATAAAAAATAAAAAGTTAGGAGAAAAGTTAGGAAAAAAGTTTCAAAATGGATTTTAATGGAAAAAACTTTAATTTAGGCTTTATATATCTACGAAAAGCCTATTTTATAGATAATTAAAAAGAAGTAAAAAAAATTGAAAAAAGCTAAAAGAAGTATAAATGGTGCGGTTAGCGAGATTTGAATAATATAGAGATATTGCCTATATTTACATATAATTATTTTATATATTTTTACAAAGTCAATAGCTAGGTCAATAACTTTTTAGAATATAAAAATAGGTTTTTCTTTCTTTTCTATTTTTTCATTTAATATATCTGTGGTTTCAAAATTATACCATATTGTAGGATTAATCATATCTTTTGCTAATTCAAAAGCTTCGCTCCCATTTCCGCCTTCATTGTTGTCTAAATCGCTACCTTTTTGCTCATTTATCATACCAGGGGTATTAGCTGTAATGCTTTGTACCACATCAAAAATCTTACTAGCTCCGCTTAATAAATTACCCGCAATATTTAAAGTTGATTCAAAAATTGTCATTTCTTGTGCTGCTTGTGCTATATTTTTTGTAAAATCTGCAGCTAAATTCCAATTATTGGCACCCCAAGCACCTAAAAAATCAACCAAACCCCAAACAGCATTAAGAATTGAAAATAATTTATTTCCAGTAAGTGAACCCACAGCTAAACCTAAGCTAATTCCTAGTGTGATACTCGCAGCTACACTCCCATTCACTCCTATCAATGTTCCTAGCCATGCACCTTGCCCGCCAATCCACCAAGTAGCTACAGCTAAAACGATAGTGACAATAGGTGCTAAAAAGCTTAAAATTCCTTTGCTTGATTTTTCGTATACATAAAGATAATAAAAACTATCCCATAATGCAAACCATCTATCTCTACGCCCATAAGGTAAATTTGAACTTTTTCTATATAATGGATATATACTTGGCGTAACACTTGTATCTTTTTTACCCCAACTTGCATTATTTAGAGAAGAAAATGCTACATAAGGCTCTTCATAACAAACTAAATTAAAACCATTATAAAAACATAAAGGAGTTGCATATTTGCATTTATAATTTTCTTTTATTGAGTTAAATACTTCAAAAAAAGATATCTTTTTGCTTGTTAAAGTATAATATATTTTACTCGGATCACTCTCTCTAGTTTTTTGTGCTTTCTCATATACATTATAGGTTATTTCTACTTTTTCGATTCTAAATATATTTTTATTTAATTCTTTAAAATCATTATAAAATTTTTCAACATCAATGCATAATTTTTTATAAGGTTTTCCAAAAGTTGGTTTAAATTCAACATTTTCTACTTTAATTTCTGGTATTTTAATATCATCAATACTAGGATATATCCATTCATTATTTTTTTGGATGGTTTGAGAAAAAATAACTACTTCGATATCGTTTATAAGCATTTCATAATTTATATTTTCCAATGCCTTATTTAATATATCTTTGAAATTTATTTTTTCATCAATATAAAAAAATCCTTTTCCATTATATTTCCAAGCTTTTTCTTTTTCAAATAAAAGAGCTAAATTATTTGGAAAACCATAATAATACTGCATACTTCCTAAATTATAATTAGTTCTTATTTCGCAAATATCATGATATATTCCATTTTTACTGCTAGGATCTCCTTTATAAGGTTTGTACGGATCTTGCCCTACGAAAAATTGGTTAAGTCCTAAATCATTATAGTTTTCCTTATTATAAGGTGCAGTGCTAGAACTTTTAATGTTATATTTTTTCACTATATACGAATTTTTAAATAGCGGATGGTTTATATTTTGAATTTGACTTCTACCTTTTCTTACAAGTTGTTTATGTAAAAGCTCAACATATTTATTTACCCCTATCATAGCATAGGTAAACCATTGTTTATATACTTCTTGTGTATCCGATTCTCCTATGTTTGATGGATAAGCAGGCTTAAGAGTATAATTTCTCATAAGCTTTTTTTCATCTATAAGCATTATGAAGACTTTTCTATATTTTTTATCTTTTCTTTAACAAGCTTCATAATTTCTTGTGGTATATCAAGACCACCAGTGCAATATCCAAATTGAACACTTTGTGTAACTTTTGCAGCTTCTATTCTTAAATTATCATCTATCTGTGAAGTTTGTCTAGCTATTAATGCAGGTTTTGCTTTTTCTGTTTCTGTTTGAGCTCTTAAAAGTAAAGCTTTTTCAGCATTAAGCTCGTTTTCATCGCCTTGTAAAATCATGGATAAAGCTGTATTTTGACTTTGAGCCACTATGGTTTGTCCAACACTTACCAACGCTTGTGCCAAGCTTTGAAATTGTTGGTCATTTCTTATAACATTATCGTTTCCAAATTGTTCTAAAAGCTTTTTAAATTCTCCAAATGGAGATTTTTCCGCTAAACTCATTTCTAAAATTTGCGGATAAATTTCTTTAAATGCTTCAAGTCTTTTGTTGTAATCAACATTTGTATTACTCATTATTTAGCTCCTTTATTTTGCTTATCTGAATTTCACACTGTTTGTATTTGTAAAAAAGCATAGAATAAGCATTTAAAATATCTAGTTCATTTTTTACTATTGGCTTTTCAATGGGGCTTAGTGTTAGTAGCTCTTGTGGTATTTTCACTTTTTGAATTTCTATTTTGGTTACTACTTGCGCAGTTGTCGTCCCACAACCTATCAACGACATCGTTAAAAAGCTTGGTAAGATTATTTTCATTGCTTTTATAAATGTATTCTTTAACATATTGCACCCTTTCTTGTACTTGATTTTTTTGATTGTTTGCTTCATTTAAAGCCTTTAATTCTGTTTTATGAATTTGATTTAATTCTTTTAATTTTTCTTGATTATTTTCATTTATTTTTAAAGCCAAAGCTAAATCACTTTGACTTTTTTCTAATTTGGCCTTTGTGCTATCAAGTCTTAGATAAAAATATCCTGTTAAGATTGCCATTAAAGCTAAGGCTATATAAAGCTTTGCATTTCCA
>NZ_NXBD01000016.1:0-2480 GCF_002383965.1 Campylobacter sp. 110
TAAGATTATATTTTCGCCACCCAAAAAAGATTTTTAAGAAAAACAATGCCTAAAATTTCAATCATCTTGCCAACTTTTAATGTAGAAAAATATATAGCCAAAGCTTTAGAAAGTTGTATCAATCAAAGTTTTAAAGATATAGAAATAATTGTAGTGGATGATTGTGGGAGTGATAAAAGTATAGATATAGCTAAAGAATATGCCAAAAAAGATGAAAGAATAAAAATAATCCACAATGAAAAAAACTTAGGTCTTTTAAGAGCAAGATATGAAGGTGTAAAAGTGGCAAACTCTCCTTATATAATGTTTTTAGATCCTGATGATTATTTGGAGCTGAATGCTTGTGAAGAGTGTGTGAGAATTTTAAACACTGAAAAAGAAAGTGATTTTATATGGTTTGATTTTATATATAAAAGAATTTCAGGGGTTATAAATAGGGGAAATTTTTTACAAGATCAAACTTTTACTATTTTTGAATATTGTGAGAATATCATAATTCAAAATAAAAATATCTGTTATTGGAATCTTTGTTCTAAACTTATTAAAACAGAAATATATTTAGCATCTTTTTCTTTTTTAGAAAAAGAGATATTAAATACTAGATTAATTATGTCAGAAGATGCATTAATTTATTTTTTTATTATTTTAAATTGTGGAAAAATTACTACTAGTGCAAAAAATATTTATTATTATTGTGAAAATGACAATAGTTCTGTTGGGACTAATGATATTGTCAAAATTGAAAAAAACTTACAAGATGAAAAAATGGTTATTGGAATTTTACTAGAATTTTTAAATCATCATAAAAAGAATATTGAATTGTATTTGTATGTTTTTTTAAAAATAATGATTGGTAAATTAATCGTATATAAATTACATCGAGAAATAAAACTATATCGATTAAAATATAATTATATGATATATACAATGAAAAAAATAAAAAATAAATTTATAATAAAATATTTTTTATTGAAAAGATTTTTGATGGAAAAGTATTTTAAAAATAAATTTAATTGAATGTGTTATAATTATCGCTTAGATTACCATGTTGGAGTATTGGTATTGTTAAGCTTAAAATTTAATAAAGAATTAATGTGTGTAAAATTTCCGTCATAATCCCAATCTATAATGTGGAAAAATACCTAGATGAGTGTTTAAAAAGCGTTATAAATCAAACCTATAAAAATTTAGATATTATTTTGGTAGATGATGGAAGCATTGATAATAGTTTAAATATCGCTAAAGAATATGCTAAAAAAGATGAAAGAATTTTTCTTATTACAAAGGAAAATGGTGGCTTAAGTTCAGCTAGAAATGCGGGTTTGGAATTTATAAAAGGTACTAAATTAAGAGATTTTTTTGAAAATGAAGAAAATATTATTAGTTATAAACAATCAAATACTTTTAAAAATAGTACAAAAGAACTTACAAAAGAAGAAATAAATAAAAACTTTACAAAACTTAGTAAAAATATAATCCAAACAAAGCTTAAAAATCTTAATGACTTTATCATTCAAGATTTACCTGATAATATTATTCACTTTTTAGATTCCGATGATTATTTAGAGCTTGATTGTATTGAAAAATGCGTAAATGAGATGAGTAAAGATGATATAGATATTTGCACACATAATATTAAAGAATTCCTTGAAGAAGAGCAAGTTTTTAGACAAAAAGCAGAGTGCGATATTTATTTAAATTGTAAATACACTAAAAATATCAGTGGGATTGATTTTTTTAAAAAAAATAATATTTGTGAGTTTTATTTTGCTTGGCAAGGAGCTTTTAGAGCAAAGTTGTTAAATATTTATAAGCTTCGTTTTACTTATGGGATTTATCACGAAGATCATGATTTTGGAACTATATTATTCTTAAGTGCTAAAAAAATAACTTGTGTTAAAGAAGAATTATTAATTTATAGAATTCGAGCTAATTCTATAATAAAAAGTGAAAAAGAAAAGATAATACCACAAAGCATACCTTTTTATTTAGAACCTTTAAGATATTATTTCGATGATTATTCTAAGCTTAGAGCTTATTTTAAAGCTTATTGTATGTGTATGATTGGGGCCAATATTTTGCTTTTTTGCAAAGAAAGTAATATTTTAGATAAAAAACTCCAAAATAAAATATTTTTACATTATATTCATTATTATCTTGAGCAATACTATCCCTTAAATTATCTCAATATAAAGGATTTATTTACTTTAGTGGATATCAATTTAAAACTTTTTAGATTTAAATTTATGTTAAGATTATATTTTCGCCACCCAAAAAAGATTTTTAAGAAAAACAATGCCTAAAATTTCAATCATCTTGCCAACTTTTAATGTAGAAAAATATATAGCCAAAGCTTTAGAAAGTTGTATCAATCAAAGTTTTAAAGATATAGAAATAATTGTAGTGGATGATTGTGGGAGTGATAAAAGTATAGATATAGCTAAAGAATATGCCAAAAAAGATGAAAGAATAAAAATAAT